>NZ_CAXBAE010000004.1:0-275738 GCF_963973825.1 uncultured Haliea sp. | reverse complement strand
TGCTGTAGCCGGTCATGCTCTCTTCGTGGACCTTGCCGAGGCCGAGGTTGCCCGCAGTCACATCGTCATAGGCCCAGGTGGTCGTTCCCTCCGGCTCGGTACGGCTGACGGGGCGATTCAGCACATCGTACTGGTAGGCAATGCTCTGTGCCGCGGCGGCGAGCCTGGGTGTTACCTCGGTGAGGCGGTTACCCAGGGCATCGTAGGTGTAGGTGTGCACACCCCGGTTGGGGTCATCTTCCTCGATGAGACGGCCCAGACGGTCGTGATCATAGGCCACGCTGCTCTGGTGCACCGTACCCACGGCATGGGTGGCCAGCGTTCGGTTACCCACCGCATCGTATTCGAACTCGCTGACGAGGCTCTGCGGATCGACTACGCGAACAATCTGACCCAGGGCGTTCACGCGCGTGGTGCGTACCCGATTGCCCGCGTCGGTGACGGCAGTTTCAAAGCCATCGTACACCGTGGTGCTCGGCCCCGAGTGCCGGTTCAGGCGACACATCCGGGTTGCTCAAAGGTGGGGGGATGGCTGCAGGTGCCGATATCGCCGCGAGCAGAACGCACAGCGTGCTAACGAAATGCAGGAGTAAACGGGCCATCGTCTTATCCACCTTGGGTCGCCCACTGGGCGAAAATCGGGAGGTTCGCCATCGCCTGCGAGCCGGTTAGCGAGGCTCGAGACGGGGGCCCGTTGCTTTGTTATGTTTGGACACGTTGTTCTGGGGCTGGTGAATGGAGAACCACTGGCCCGTGTCGAGGAGGTGCAGTTCGTCCACCAGGAAGTTGGACAGGGTGATGTTGGCTTCGGTGGCCGGCCAACCGTACAGCACCGCCCTCGCGCCCTTGGAAATGTCCATGTTTGCGAAGGCCTTCCCGCTGAGGATACGGCTGGCGTTCAGCGTGGCGATGGATTGCTCACCGCGGCCACGGCGGATCACCGCACTATCCTTATTTTCCTGGGCGAATGTATAAGTGATTGTGGCGTATCCCTCCTTGGGCACGTGCAGGTGATGAATCCGCACGTGAATTTCCAGGGGGTTCTTGACGTCATAGAGCCCGGACTGCGAGTGATCATCCGTTACGGAGGAAAACTGGTGCGATCGGGCCACATCCAGCGGCGTAATCAGCGTGGGTTGCGCAAACGCGGCCATCGCCCCCAGGAGTTGCACGAGTAACCCAGCCACCCAGTAGAACCGGCCCTGCTCTTTTTGATGCATTCGCCCCTCTCCCTGCCAGTCCCTAGATGCACACGCCGGATGCTGGCCGGAACCCGCCGCAACGCGAGATGCGTTGTCTGTGCGGATTCTTCCCACGCGCTCGTGACGCCCGCAAGACGCCTCGTGTTTGCATTGGGTTCGTTTTTGTGCCGGCGACACCATCGCATACTCAGCGGACCGGGTTGCATGCAGTTCTTTTCCAGGGACCACAACAGCCTTCGGTTGGCGACAGTGCCCGACGAAGAAAAAAAAACCCCGCACAGGGCGGGGTTTTCAGGGCTTTGGGAGTGGCCGGCTTACATCATGCCGCCCATGCCACCCATACCACCCATGCCACCCATGTCGGGCATGCCGCCGCCAGAAGACTTGTCTTCCGGTGCATCGGCAATCATCACCTGGGTGGTGATCATCAGCGCCGCAACGGAACCGGCAGCCTGCAACGCCGTGCGGGTCACTTTGGCAGGATCGAGGATACCCATCTCGATCATGTCGCCGTACTCGCCGGTCGCCGCGTTGTAGCCGTAGTTCCCCTTGCCCTGGCGCACTTTGTCGAGCACTACAGAGGGCTCGCCACCGGCGTTGGCAACAATCTGCCGCAGGGGGTTTTCCATGGCACGCAGGGCAGCACCGATACCGTGGTTCTGGTCTTCGTTGTCACCCTTGAGGTCGCGAATGGCATCCACCGCACGCACCAGTGCCACGCCGCCGCCGGCTACCACGCCTTCTTCCACCGCTGCACGGGTCGCGTGCAGGGCGTCCTCAACGCGGGCCTTCTTCTCTTTCATCTCGATTTCCGTGGCTGCGCCAACCTTGATCACCGCAACACCGCCTGCCAGCTTGGCTACGCGCTCCTGCAGTTTCTCGCGGTCGTAATCGGAGGACGTGTTCTCGATCTGCACACGCACTTCCTTCACGCGGGCTTCAATGGCTGAGGCTTCACCAGCACCATCAATGATGGTGGTGTTGTCCTTGTCCATGGTGACGCGCTTGGCGCTGCCCAGGTGTTCCAGGGTAGCGGACTCGAGATCCATGCCCACTTCTTCGGAAATCACGGTACCGCCCGTCAGGATGGCGATATCCTGCAGCATCGCCTTGCGACGATCACCGAAGCCGGGGGCCTTACAGGCCGCCACTTTCACGATACCGCGCATGTTGTTGACCACCAGCGTCGCCAGCGCCTCACCTTCAACATCCTCGGCAATGATGACCAGCGGACGTGAGGACTTGGCGACCTGCTCCAGCAGCGGCAGCATTTCACGGATGTTGGAGATTTTCTTGTCGACCAGCAGGATAAAGGGCGACTCGACGTCGGCGCTCATATTCTCCTGGTTGTTGATAAAGTAAGGGGAGAGGTAGCCGCGGTCGAACTGCATACCTTCAACCACATCCAGCTCGTTTTCCAGGCCGGACCCTTCCTCAACGGTGATCACACCTTCCTTGCCGACCTTGTCCATCGCTTCCGCGATGATCTGGCCCACAGCGTGATCACTGTTGGCGGAGATGGTGCCTACCTGGGCAATCGCCTTGCTGTCTTCACAGGGCTTGGCGGCGTCCTGGATCTGCGCGACGGCTGCGGCGATGGCCTTGTCGATGCCGCGCTTCAGGTCCATCGGGTTCATACCGGCGGCCACAGACTTCAGGCCTTCATTGACGATCGCCTGTGCCAGCACAGTCGCTGTGGTGGTGCCGTCACCGGCCTGGTCAGACGCCTGGGAGGCGACTTCCTTGACCATCTGCGCACCCATGTTTTCGAACTTGTCTTTCAGTTCGATCTCTTTGGCCACGGATACGCCGTCCTTGGTCACGGTGGGGGCACCGAAGGACTTGTCGAGAATCACGTTGCGCCCCTTGGGGCCCAGGGTGGCCTTGACTGCATCGGCCAGTACGTTGATACCTTTCAGCATGCGCTGACGCGCGTCGTCGCCGAAAATTACATCTTTAGCTGCCATGATCAGAATCCTTTAACTCGAAACTTGATTGTTGGGTAACGGGTTCACATTCACTCGACGATCGCGAAAATTTCGCTCTCGCCCATGATGATCAGCTTCTCGCCGTCAACCTCAATGGTGTTGCTGCCGGCGTACTGACCGAACACAACCTTGTCACCCACCTTGACGGCCAGGGGACGCAGTTCGCCGTTTTCCAGCACTTTGCCGTCGCCAACCGCAATGACTTCACCCTGGTTCGGTTTTTCCTTGGCAGAACCCGGCAGGACAATGCCACCGGCCGTGGTTTCTTCCTCTTCCTTGCGACGAACGACCACACGGTCGTACAGCGGACGAATTTTCATCGATCACGTTCTCCTGATTACAGTGTTATACAGGCCCGCTTCGGGCAGACCCCGTCGGGGCTTGCTCGGGATATTGGGGCGCAAGGGAGGATTTCAAGGGATTTTTTAGCACTCTTTTTTCAAGAGTGCCAAATTCATGTCAACGCGCCCCGCCGCGGCCTCCAGTGAAGGCACTCCACAACCGGGATAAAGGCACTTTTTCAATATTTATCAACGGGTTAGAAACTTACTTATCTACCCGGCGGTAGTCGCCCTCCAGCGTCGTTGGCCCGGCCCGGTCCTGCTCCGGGCGATAGGTCTCTACCTGCGGCCCACCCAGCCAGCGCGCGAGGCGCCGTCGTAGTGGCCCGATCATGACCACCAGCGCCGCCACATCCGACAACAGGCCGGGCACCATCAGCAATACGGCAGCCAGCCCCAGCGCCATGTCGTCCAGCAACAGTTGCGGACCGGGCACAACACCCTGCTGGGCCGCCACCAGACGCTGGAAAATGTCCAGGCCCTGCCGGCGCAGCAACCAGAGACCCAGCAGCAGCGTGCAGAGCACATAGCCGAGCGCCGTCAGGGCGCTGGTTTCAACCCCCAGCTGGATCAGGGTAAAAAGCTCGAACCAGGGCAGCAAGAGTATCAGTAGGCGCATAGTCATTCTCCTCACAGCAAGTATGGGGACGCAAAACCCAAATGCAATGCAGGGAGCGAGGCTTCCCGGGAAGCGATAGCCGCCCGCTTACGGATTTTGTTACACTTCCGCTCCCCGACATAAGGAACGTGTTGCCCATGGGCAAGGTTCGGCCCTGCCGCGCGGCGTGGCTACTCAACAAGCAACCCTGGCAGGCCACCGTCGGCCGTCAAGCGGGCTTTACCCCATGACCCCCGAAGCGCAAGAGCAGCGTCGCCTTGCGGCCCTGCACCGCCTGGGCATACTCGACTCCGCCGCAGAACGTCGTTTTGACCGGCTGGTGGAAATCGCCGGTCGCTTCTATAAAACCCCCATCGCGCTGTTCTCGCTGCTGGACGAAAACCGTCAGTGGTTCAAGGCGCGCCGCGGGCTGGAGGTCACCGAAACGCCTCGCTGCATGGCGTTCTGCGACCACACGGTGCACCAGGACGGGATACTGCTGGTAGAAGACGCCTCGCGCGATCCGCGGTTCTGCGCCAATCCCCTGGTGACAGGCGCTCCGCACATCCGCTTTTACGCCGGCGTGCCTGTGCGCGAACCCACCGGCATGAAAGTGGGCTCCCTGTGCATTATCGATCCGCAACCGCGGCAGATACCGTTGCAGGAACTCGACGTACTGCGTCACCTCGCAGACATTCTGGAGGACGAGCTCGAACGCACCTCGGAAGAAGCTCAATCCCGTGCGGCCGTGCCGATCACCCGGCTCAACCGGGCGATCCACCGGGCGCAGAATACGTTTCATGCGCAGGCCTACCAGGACGCTGCCTTCGACCTCATGCTGGCCGACCTTCTGGAGCTGACTGGCAGCGAGCGCGGTTTCATCGGGGAGGTGTTGCTGGACAGGCGGAACAGGCGATACCTGAAGATCGGTGCGACGACAGAGACCATCCGTCGAGCGGCTGGCAAAGATGCCACGGATGCCAACGGTGAAACCCTCGAAGAGTTCGATACCCTGATTGCCCTCGCCCTCGCCTCCGATGATATGGTGATCAGGAATGGGACCGACGATACCGGTTCCCCTGACAGTCCCGATGGGCAGGCAACCGGGGTCTGGCCGCAACTGGGTATTCCCATTTTCTCCGGCAGCAACCGCGTGGGTCTGGTGGGACTGACGGCACAGCGCAAGGCCTACACGACCGAAGCGGCGCATCATCTGGACCCACTGCTGCAGACAGTAGGCCAGTTGATCGAGCACAAACGCCTGTATCAGGAGAAGCTCGATCACCAAAGGGGGCTCGAGCAGGCCGCCAACTACGACGCGCTCACGGGATTGCCCAATCGGCGGCGCCTGACCGAGCTGTTTGACGATGAGTTGAAGCAGGCTGAACTCCGCAATGGCACCTTGTCCATCTGCTTTATCGACCTGGATGGCTTCAAGGAAATCAACGACGCCCACGGCCATTCCGTTGGGGACAAGGTGCTCAGTGCTGTGTCCTCGCGCCTGAAAAACGCTTTGCGCGAACATGATATTGTCGCCCGTCTGGGGGGCGACGAATTCGTGGCCATCATCCGGGACGTGGAAGAGAATACGGTGTACGAGCGCATCCTGGGCGCCATACGCCAACCCATCCGCCTCCAGAATCAGGTGCTGACGCTCGGCGGGAGCATGGGTGTGACGGTCTATCCCCAGGACAAAGCTGCCCCTGACCTGCTTCTCCGGCATGCGGACCAGGCAATGTATGCGGCGAAGGACGCCGGCAAGAACCGCTACCAGATGTTCGATTTCGAGACCAACCAGTACCGCGCAGAACGGGTCAAGATCCTGGAGAACATTTCCCTCGCCCTGCAGGAGGGGCAGCTCGAACTCTACCTGCAACCCAAGATCACCCTGACGGCGCGACGGGTTGATGGCTTTGAGGCCCTGATACGCTGGAATCACCCGGATGAGGGCCTGCTGTCGCCGATCAGCTTCCTGCCACAGCTGGAGAGAACCGAGTATGCGGCCACGGTGGGGCGCTTCGTCATTGCCGAGGCGGTGCAAAAGCTGCAGCGCTGGGCACGCGCCGGCCTGCCCTACACACTGAGCATCAACCTCAGCCCCACGCACTTTCTTGGCAGCACCTTTGTGCAGGACCTCAGACAGGCTCTGCAGGACTGCGACGTAGAACTGCGCTCACGACTGGTGATAGAGCTGCTTGAAACGACGGCCCTCGACGACGCCCACAAGATCATCGAGACCCTGCTGGAATGTCGCGAGCTGGGCGTGGAGGTATCACTGGACGACTTCGGTACCGGCTACTCGTCACTGGATCATTTTCGGCGCCTGCCGGCCCAGGAAATCAAGATCGACCGGTCCTTCGTTGCCGACATGCTGGACGACCCCGAGGACGAGATGATCGTGAAATCCATCATTGCCCTGTCGAGAAACTTCAACCGCCGGGTGATTGCCGAGGGCATCGAGAACCGCGAGACCCAGGAGAAGCTGATTGCCATGGGGTGCAACCTGGGCCAGGGTTTCTTCTACAGCAGGCCGTTGCAGGAGGCGCATGCGCTGGCCTGGGCGCAACAATTTCACGACAGCCACCCGACGCCGGTACACTACCAGATATAGGCGCCAGACACGCTGCGCACCCTCGTACCGGAGAGTGATCATGCACACCCCACAGCCAGAGTTTATCGCGCCGTTCAGGCGGATCCGGGCACAGGATGCAGAGCGACTGAGCGCCCGGATCAGCCATTGGCAGGAAGCGCCACCTTCACCCCGGCCCCCGGCAACCGCGCCAGAGGAAGGGCACAGGCCGGCACTCTGCAACGGCCTGCCGGAGGTGTCCGCCGCCGCCCTGTCCGCCGCCGGACTGCGTCACGGCATACAGACCCACGGCGCCGTTATCGTCCGCGACCTGGTCCCGGCGTCCCTGCACCCGGCACTGCGCGACCTGATTGACCGGGTCATAACGGCGTGCGCTTCCCCCGGTGACAGGCACGATTGCTATTTCGACCCGCCCGACATCCTGCGCCAAAAAATGCCTGGCGGTGAGCTGGGCCGCTCCCGCGCCTTTCACCGCGACTCCGGGTCCGCCATGTGCGCGGAAGCACCCTGCGTAGCCGAGAGCCTGCTGGAGCTGTACGGGAGCCTCGGCCTGAAAGCGCTGTTCACCGACTACCTCGGCGAGGCCCCCTGCCTGTCGGTAAAGAAGTGGGTGCTGCGCAAAACCCGGCTGCCAGTGCACCAGGCGGGCTGGCACCAGGATGGCGCCTTCATGGGCGAGTACATCAACAGCATCAACCTGTGGATACCGCTGACCCGCTGCGGCGGCGAAACCGGCGCCCCTGGCATGGATGTTGTACCCGCGCGCCTGCAGCGCATTGTTTCCGCCGATGGCGCGCTCTTCGACTGGTCAGTCAGCCCGGAGTCGGTGTCCAGCCACTTCCCGCGCACACCGCCGGTGGCGCCGGTATTCAATCCCGGTGACGCGCTGCTGTTCGATCACCTGTTCCTGCACCGAACACAATACCGCACGGACTTCCAGCGCCCGCGCTATGCGATCGAAACCTGGTTTTTCGGGGAGAGCGCAGCCCCTCTGAACCAGGTACCGATTCGCTGGTAACGCCGGGGCCGCATTCAATCCTCGTGGTCTGGTCGATTGCGACTGCGAAAACGGCGCTGACGCGTCCGCTCATAGATCATGTCCTCGCGCAACGCCTGGTCCCAGTGGTCGGCTGGCAGCGCGTGCAGGGACTCATCCCAGGGCACCAGGCTGTAGTCCCGCTCCTGCCAATAATATTGCAGTCGGGTTGATTTCCAGCCACGGTAGATATCCTCCCAGGACTGGCGCGCAAAATGCGGCCGCAAGCACTGTTCGGTGAGAGGCTCGCCGGCGGGCTGGTAGCGGAAGTCCACGGACAGCCGCATGCGGGTCGGATGCTGATTGGGCAGTGCCCGATGTACCGTCAGCGCAGGGAACAGCAACACGTCGCCGGCGCGGAAATCCTCCGTCACCCAGGCAGTGTGCATCAGGCTCTCAGGCAGCACGGCCTGGCGATTGCCCGGCCCCAGGTGAAAGGACAGCGGCAGGACACCACTGCGGTGCGAGCCGGGCAGGATCGCCAGCGGACCGCAGTGGCGCGGGCAATCTGCCAGGGGTATCCAGGCAGCCGTCAGGCGCGGGGTCCCCTGGTTATTGCGGTAGTCCTGGTGCGGGGGTGTCGTCACCTCCGGGTTATCCGGAAACACCAGGCGCATCACGCCGAGGGGGTGCGGAAAGGCGCCCTCTCCGAGCAACCGTGTCATCAGCTGCAGTAGCGCGGGCTCGTGGGCCAGCGCATGAAA
Source organism: uncultured Haliea sp. (assembly GCF_963973825.1). NCBI lineage: Bacteria > Pseudomonadati > Pseudomonadota > Gammaproteobacteria > Cellvibrionales > Halieaceae > Haliea > uncultured Haliea sp. The sequence continues at coordinate 267,279 of NZ_CAXBAE010000004.1, read as the reverse complement.
TCGCTCCAGACACTGAATGCGGTCCAGCGCCTCGAAATACCGGGGCTCGCCCTCGCGACACGGGAGCACCTGTGACTCCGCCGCCAGACGCTCCGGCCCGCCGCGGATCCAGCCGATGTCACGGAGAATCCCCGTGACCTCCTCACGCAGGGCATGCAGCACGCAGGTGGGCAACAGGTCGCGAAAGAAGAGATAGCCGTCCTCCGCCATCTGCGCCTGCAGGGCAGGGCCGTCAGAGAGCAGTGCATTGGCCACCTTCATGGGCAGATAATCGGGTTCTTCGGAGATCATGATCCATCACGGCGCCTGTATCGGCGCCAGTTTTGCCCAGAGCACGGGCCGAAGTAAAGAGCCGCTGCACAGGCCCCGCCGACGCCCGCCGCAGCGCTTGCTCGGGACAGCGAAAAATACCACCATACGCCTCTGGCACAGGAAGAGACCGTCCGTGGAAACCGACCCGCAGGGCACCAACCAACGCATCTGGCACGTGGTCGCCAGCATCCCGCAAGGCCGTGTATCCACCTACGGCGACATTGCGCGGTTTGCCGGCCTTGGCAGGGCGGCCCGCCGGGTTGGCTGGGCGCTGCGCCAGCTGCCATCGGATACCCGCGTTCCGTGGCACCGGGTCATCAACAGTGCCGGCAAGCTGTCCCTTCCCTCAACCTCGGACGCGGGCAGGCTGCAGCGAAAAAGACTCGAAAAAGAAGGCGTCACCGTGCGCAGCGGCGACCGTATCGCGCTCGCCACCTACCGGTGGATACCGGGTGACGCATGTCGCTGACCGCCGGGGCGGCCGCGTCCACAGCTGGAGTTCCGGCTTCGCTGGATCTCGCCGAGGGACTGCGCGACCGTCGTACCTACCTGCAGGAACTGGATTGCATTCGCGGCCTGGCCATTCTGCTGGTCTTCCTGTTTCACGCCTGGGGGCTCAGCGGCCTGCAGGTCCCCGGCAACCCCGCACCGGGCATCGGTTTGATCGCCGGCGGCAACACAGGCGTCACCCTCTTCTTCGTACTCAGCGGCTTCCTGCTGTCCCTGCCCTGGCTGCGCCACGCCGCCGACCCGGGGCAGCCAAAACCCCTGCTCGGGGCCTACTTCAAGGCGCGGGCACTGCGCATCCTGCCGCTCTACTATGTTGCCCTGCTGGTCACCTGGCTGCTCACGGGAGACACCGCGACAATCACGCGGGCGGCCCTGTTCCAGTTCGTCGGTTTCCAGGCATTCCCCTACAGCGTGGTGTGGTGGACCTTGGTGACGGAGATCCAGTTTTACCTGTTGCTACCGCTGGGTATGCTGCTCTGGACAGCCGGACCGCGCGGGCGACTGTGCTGCATCGTCCTGCTGCTCGCCTGGGCCGCTGCCTATACGGCGCTGGTGGTGGTTGGCGAGATGGCGGATGGAAAAACCTTCCTGCTCAGCAAATCCCTGTTTGCCCGCGCGCCGGCTTTTCTGATCGGTATCGCTACAGCGGCGGCGTGGCTGCGCCTTGCGGATGCGCCCATCCTGCGGCAGCGCAGCCGAATGCTGGCCGGCCTGTCGCTTGCATTGCTGCTGCTCGCCCTGGCACTGCTGGAACGCATTCTGCTGGCGGTCACGCAGATGGCAAAGGGCGCGGCGGAAGTGAGCTGGCACCTGCACCACAGCTACGAAGCGGCGCTCTGGGCGGTGGTCATACTCTGCCTGCTGCTGGGCCAACTGCCCGCAAAGCGCCTGCTGGTCAATAATGCGCTGGCAGTGGTTGGCAAGCTCTCCTACTCGCTCTACCTGCTGCATGTGCCGGTCCTGTTCTACCTGATCTATCCCCTGCGTGAGTCCATGGGGCCTGAGGCGTACCAGGCTTCCGTCTGGCTGTACCTGGTACCCGCTGCAGCACTGGCGCTGGCACTCGCGCTGTCGCTGGCGAGCTATCACTGGGTGGAAAAACCCTTCCTGCGCCGCAAACGCGCGCTGCCCGTGTAGAATCACCCCATGCAAGACACCCCCAACATTCTGCTGTTGATGACCGATCAGCAGCGCTACGACTCCCTGGGCTACGGTCGCGGGGACGGCGTGACTGACACCCCGAACCTGGACGCCCTGGCGTCCCGCGGTGTCATCTTCGAACAGGCCTACAGCAGCGACACGGCCTGCATTCCCGCCCGCTCCTCCCTGCTGACCGGGCTGCTGCCGCACCGCGTACCCACCGGCGGGGGCCGTCGACCGCGGGCGCAGACGGCCAGTGGCCTGGCGTTGACAGAAGGGTACTGGACACTCGCCCATGCACTGCGGGACGTGGGTTACGATACGGCGCTGTTCGGCAAGATGCACTTCTCGCCGATACGCGCGCAGCACGGCTTCGACACCATGGCGATGTGCGAGCACCTGCCCGCGGGCTACCCACGGGATGAGGCCGACGACTACCGGCACTGGATCACGGGTTCCGGGCGCGAGGATCTGCGTTTTCAGCGCCCGGGCATACCGCGCGTCTTTCCCTATGCCGCGGAGTGGCACCCGACACGCTGGATCACAAGCCACGCACAGGCGTTTCTGCAGGACCCGGCGCGCCGGGACTCACCGTGGTTCACCGTGGTGTCCTACACGGACCCGCATACGCCTTACAGCCCCCCCGAACCCTACGCCTCCCGTTTTCGACCCGAGGATCAGGTACTGCCGCAATCGGGCATGGAGAGCAATGCAGGGCTGCCCTGGCCGTTCTCCAACATCACCGTGCGCCACCCGCGAGGCACCTTTTTCGAGCCGGACCGTGTGGATCACCACGCTGCGGACCACCTTCCCAAAGTCCTGGCGGCGATACGTGCCGGCATCAATCACGTCGACGACATGGTGGGTGAGCTGCTGCAATCCGTGGATCTCGACAACACACTGGTAATCTTCCTCTCCGACCACGGCGACTACGGCGGGCATCGCGGTTATCTCGGCAAGATTCCCTGGCTGCCCTTCGACGACATCGCACGCGTGCCTTTCTTCATGGCCGGTGCCGGGGTCAGCGGCGGCCGCCGTGTGCAGGAGCCGGTACAGAGCTTTGACGCTGTCGCTACCGTGCTTGAGCGCGTCGGCTTGCCCGCACCGTGCAGTGATCTGGACTCACAGAGCCTGTGGGGCGTTCTTGAAGGGCGCGCTCCCGTACCCGAGAGGCCAGTTTTCTGTGGCACACTCGAAGGGTCACCGATGCTGCGCCGGGGTCGCTACAAACATATCTGGCACACCGTCGCCAACGTGCACATCCTGTACGATCTGGAGTCCGATCCCGGCGAAACGCACAATCTTGCCGCTGAACCCCGCCACCGTGGGCTGCTTGATGCCAATGTGGACACACTGCAGACCATGCTGGCGCGCCCTGTGCCGCCGCTGTGGCGGAGCCCCGCCCGCTGAGGCGAGGGCGTTATCGCTGGCGCTTGCGCAAATGTATTTTCGACGCCTGCGTGGGCAGGTGCCCGAGGAAATGCAGTGGCTTGTCGCTGAGCAGCTGGTCGTGTCCACGCAGTGCCTGGTACTGCTGCCGATAACCGGCCAGTTTTGCCTCTCGGGCCACGCGCTCGCTATTGGTCGTCGTGCCACCATGCACCTGATGAAAGCTGCCCTCCCCCACCAGTTGCACCGAAACCGCCCCGTCTGCATCCAGCGCGCGCTTGTACAAGTCGAGGTTGAGAAAACCGCCACCGGGCAGGTCGAACCGCTCATCGCTGCCGCCCACTGAAAAATAGTGTTCCCGGCTCATGAACAGACAGTTTGATTCGAACATGCGATTGAACCAGGTAATGCTGGCGGCGCCGCCCGAGAGGGGTGTACCCACCTCAAACAGCCTGTAGCCGTCTTGCGGCCAGTCGATGCGGCGCAGCAGGGCATCCTCCGCGTTCTGGTCGTAGCCCTGCAGCACGGTCTCGGGCTGTTCTCCCGGACCCATGTAGAAATAGCGCGCCGCGACCACCGGGCAGGGAAAGGCGGCAAAAGCCCGCAGGGCCCACTCGAAGACGCCCGGCGTCAGCAGGTGCGCGCCGTCAATCATCAGGCACAGCACCTCGCCACGCGCCAGCGCTGCCGCGCGGTTGAGGGCCTGGGCCGGAGACGCCAGCGCATCGTCGATACGCAGCAATTGCACGGGCACGTCGTCATTCAGACCATCAACCTGCAGCGGCCGGGGTGAACCGTTGTCCACCAGAATGACTTCGTAGTCGAGGTCGGCTCCGATCGTCTGGTAGCTGCGCGCGAGGGCCTGCAGCGTCCGCGGAATCTCACGCTGCATGGCATAGGCAATGACAATCACGGACAGTTGCATGGGAGGTCGGTGGTGCTCCAGGCGTCAGATAAACAGCGGCTGCTGCCGCGCGGGTGCGGTAGAGGCGGCGAAGAACCAGGCCTCGATGGCATAACGGACCGCGCTGTGATGATCCTCGAGCGCGGTGCGGTGCAGACTGTATTGATCGAACAGCAAGGCGTCACCCGGGGCAAAACGCGGCTGGACTATCGATGCCTCCGTGGCGAGGCGGGCCACCCGCTCCGGCCCCACCGTCCAGTCAAACCAGGCGCCGTCGGTGCCCGTGGGGTGTATCTCCCGAGGCCCGTCGACCAGCAGATCCATGCCGGGGGCAGGCGCATCGCCACCACAGTCACTCAGCGCCAGCCACAGATTGAGGGAGCGAATGTCTTCACCCAGAAAGCGGCCATCCTGGTGCCATCCCGCATTGCCGTTTTTCTTCGGCGCCATCTTGCGCAGCACCCATTTCTTGACCGACAGTCGAGCGGGCTCACCAAAATAGGACGCCAACAGCGCCGGCAGGCCCAGGGACTCGTAGAGCGCCAACAGTTCACAGGCCATGCGCGGTGAATCGGCGACCCAGATGGAACTGCTTTCCACGGTCTGCCCGGGGCGGCGAAAAAATTGTGACGGCGCACCCCAGGCCTCGGGGGAGCGCACATACCAGGCCGCCTGCGGCTCCACAGGGGGAAACACATCGGGATTTTCCCGGGCCCCGACCACGCGCTCGATCTGCTGGCGCAGTGTCTCGACCGTGGGCGGCTCGAGCAGACCACGGACGATCAACGCACCGCTGGAATACACGGCTTCCCGCACCCGCGCAGCGCTCAGCTCAGAGGGTGCGATTTCGGGGATGCCCACGCTGCCAACCGCGCCCAGCGGCGCTGTTACCGGCGGTGCGCTTTCGGGAGGCGCCGGCATTGAGCGCCCCGCCTCGATACGCCAGTCAATCAGCTGCTGCTGCACATCCGCCGAAGGGCGCTGAATATTGGCCCGGGTCAGCGCGGCCAACGCCTGTGCCCAATCGCCCTGCTCGCGAAAGGCGAGAGCCTGGGCCAGCAGCGCATCGGGGGTCACGCCAGCGACAGACACCGCTCAGCTTTCTCCGGCCTGCTTGCCCTGCCCCCCCTTGGGCGCATAGGCACTGTCCTTGGGTTTGAAGCGCTTCGCCTGCCGGCGCGCCTCCAGGAAGTGGGCGGCGTGAGAGTAGAACTGGCGCAGGCGCTTCTCCGTTTCCGGGTCGCCGGAAAACAACAGCTCCGTCAGCTCGGATTGCACCGGCGTGCCTCCGGGCTTGCGCAAGACACCCAGTCCGAACCCGTGATTGAACTTGAAAATTTCACCGTGGCTCGCTTCCAGTTCCTCGAAAAACTTCCAGGCGCCAAAATCCTTGAGCCTGGCCATCACATCGTGAAACAGCACGATGCCACCGGGGCGCACCTTCGGGTACCAGTTGCTGAAGTCCTCCCGGACCGCCTCGTAAGTGTGCAGTCCATCGATGTGCAGCAGGTCGATGCTATCGTCCTCGAAATGGCGCAGCGCCTCATTGAAGTACATACGCAGCAGGTAGGTAATGCCGCGGTAGTGCTCCCGCGCATGCTGCTGTACATCCTGGTATACCGAATCGTCGTAGGCGTCGGTGTGCTCGTCCCCCTCCCAGCAGTCGATGGCGTAGGCGACGCCGTCAATATCGTTCTCTACCATGGCCTGGCAGAAGGTGAAAAAGGACAAGCCGTTGTACACCCCCAACTCCACCACCAGCCGGGGCCGCAGGGCGGTGACCAGGTCGTAGGCAAAGGGCAGATGGTCGACCCAGGTGCTGAAGACCATGCGCCGGGGTTCGAAGCGCTGGAGTGACGGTGGAAAGTAAATCTTGCTGCTCACTGGGTGTCCTCAGGCGGGGCCGTGGGTCAGGGGGGACTCCCCGCGCGCGAGGAGCACACGGGACGCCGAGTAATGCACAAATTTCTGCGCCTGCTCGGGAATCTCACCGAGATACAGGGGCTGGCTGCGGGGGCTGACGAATTCCTCACCGCGCAATTCCCGATACTGGGCCTTGCTCTGCTCGATATACGCTTCGCGTTTTTCGCGACTCTGGCCACCGGTGGTAACGCCGCCGTGGAACTGGTGGAAGGTGCCCTCACCCGGCGCGATGATGTGCTGCACCCCCGGGTATTCGCAGGCGCGCTTGTACAAATCGAGATTGATCAGGCCGCCGCCGCGGAGGTTGAAGCGCTCATCATAGCCGCCCAGGCCTCGCCAGATATCGCGGGGAATACTGATGCAGTTGCTTTCGCTGTTGGGCATGAAAAGTCCGGGGGCGCTGGAGCCGCTGAAACAGGCGATATCGAAGAGTCGATAGCCCGCCTCGGGCCAGGCAATGGAGTCCAGCAGGGCGCGCTCCTGCTCCAGGCTGTAGCCGCTGTTCACCGCCTCCTGCTGCAGTTCCCGGCCGAGGTGGTAGCCGGGAATCGCCACCACGGCGCTGTCACTCAAGCGATGCCCCATAAGGATGGTGCGCACCACACCTGGCGTGAGCATACGCGCGCCGTCAATGATGACGCAGATATTCTCGCCCCGGGCCTGCTCGGCGCCAAAATTGATGGCTCTCGCCGGGCTGGTTTCGGGGTTCTCGCGCAGGAAGTAGCGCACGTTGGCAGGCAGGCTCTGCAGGAACTCACGACGCATCGTGTTGGCAGAGGCATTCTCCACCACGATCACTTCATATTCATCGCCGCTGACCCCCAGCTGATAGCCCGGCAGCAGTGAGCGAATGGTGTTTTCCGCCTGCTGCTGCATGTCATAGACGATCACCACAAAGCTGACGCTGAGCACATCCCTGGCGCGCGCAGTGCGATCATCTTTTTTAAGGAAACGTGCCAGCATTTATTATCCGTTCAGCGGCCCCGGTGGCGTGTGCAGATAGTAACGGACTGGCTGCCATACCGCCACGCCGTCAGGGGGGCAGGCTTGACCCGCCTCACAGGCTCACCCGCCGCAACCGGTAGTAGAGGTAGCGAATCTTCCACGGCAGCCGCGGCTGTGTACTGGCCTGGTAGGTTTTCAGGGTGTTGTCATAAAACCGGGTGGGCGCCGCAACGGGTTGCAGGCGCAGCCGGCCAATCACATCATCAACATTGCGGTTGAACAGGGCCTCCCCATCGTCAAAACACAGCAATGGGAAGGGCTTGCGGCGATATTCCCGATACAGCATACGATTGTAGGCATACCACAGCGCAAGCGCCTGCTGCCGCGGCATCTGGCTGCGGTTCAACAGGGAGGCTGCAACCGCTTCCGGGTGGCGGAATATACCGACCCGCTCCAGCCCCGGAACCAGCTCACGCCAGCCGGCCAGCAACAGCAGGCATCGCGGGTCCTTGAAGCCGAGTGCCTCCACCCCCGCATACTCGGCCAGCAGGCTGCGGGCCCGCTCGCGGTGGGCGTCGGACCAGTTTGCGGTCCGCGGCGGGCTGTCCCAGGCACCGCCATTCGCCGCGAGGATACTGTCGTGCAGGTCGACAAAATCCTGGTTCTCGCGATTGCCCTTGCGATTGTAGGGGTTCCAGGTGTGGTGCTCGCCAAGCTCCAGGCCCGCTTCCTGCAGCGAGCCGGTGAGGCAGCTGGTGCCACTGCGGTGCATGCCCAGTATGGCGATCACGCGCCGGGGTTGGCCCGTCATGCCGGCGCCTCCCGCCAGGGTGCCACCCACAGCAGCAAGAGCATGCCAGGTACGGCCAGCAGGGTGCAGAGCAGGAAAAACGACTGCCAGCCCACCGCCTCGACAATGACGCCGGTACTGGCATTGGCAAAGGTTCTCGGCAGTGCGGCGATGGCCGTGAACAGCGCAAACTGCGTGGCGGCGTAGGTGCGGCTGGTTTCACGGGCAATGAAGGCGGTAAAGGCCGCCGTGCCCATGCCGACACCGAGGTACTCAAAGGCAATGACGACCGCCAGCAGCCAGAGTAGCGGCCCGCTGCCGGCCAACACCGCGAAGCCGAGGATGCTCAGCAGCTGCACTGCACCGAAAACCCACAGGGAGCGATTGATACCCAGGCGCAGCATGGCGACACCGCCCAGCAAGCCCCCCACGATTGCCGGCCACAGGGCCGCGTTCTTGGCAACCACGCCGATCTCGGTCATGGAAAACCCCATATCGATATAGAACGGGGTTGCCAGGGCCGTCGCCATATTGTCGCCGATCTTGTAGAGCACCATGAAGCCAATCACCAGGCAGACGCCCGTCCAGCCACGGCGCTGCAGGTACTCCGAGAATGGCGCTACCACCGCCTCGCGCAGCCCTGTGCCGGTCGGTAATTCGGAGTCTGGCTCGGCAACCAGCAGGCTCATGCACAACGCCACCAGCATGAACGCGGCCGTTATCCAGAACACCGTGCTCCACGGCAGAATATCCGCGAGGATCAGCGACAGGGAGCCCGGTATCAGGCTCGATATGCGGTAGGCCTGTACGTGAATCGCGTTGCCCAGGCCCAGTTCCCGGTCGGGCAGGATTTCGCGGCGAAACGCATCCAGCGCAACATCCTGGCTGGCGCTGAAGAACGCCACCCCAAAGGCCAGCCAGGCGATCACCCAGGTGGATTGCTGCGGATCAAAGGCGCCCAGCACACCAATGGACGCAATCAGTGCCAACTGGCAAAGGAACATCCAGCCGCGACGCCTGCCCAGCAGTGGCGGAATCCAGCGATCCATCAAGGGCGCCCAGAGAAACTTCCACACGTAGGGTATGCCGACCAGCGCGAAGAGGCCGATCTCGGCAAGGGAAACCCCCTGGTCACGCAACCAGGCCGGAACCAGCTGCAGCAGCACATACAGCGGCATGCCCGAGGCAAGCCCGGTGAACACGCAGATGAGCATGCGCCGATTGAACACGGCTGAGCGCCAGCCGCTGCTTTCCAGGTTCATGTCTGTCGCGCCTACACCCAGGACTCGAAGGTCACTCTATCACTGCCGGATACCGCATCCCACAGGCCCTGCTCGGCGATGACCAGCAGCGCCGCGCGGGCAAACAGCCCGCGCAGGCTGCCCAGGTGCCCGCCGAGGCCGGCCGCCAGAAGCCGCTGCAGAAAATCCCCCAGGAGAGCGCGGTCCAGCGCGTATTCGGGCACTGCGGCGGGCTCCGGTACCGGCGCCTGGAAGAAGTTGCCGCCGTCACCGACCACCGCGCCGAGGCGCTGGTTGGTCCGGGTCCAGCGCTCGCGCAGGCGCCCGTAGCAACCCATATTGACGTAGCGCACGCTTTTCAACGGCGACTCTTTACACAGGTTCAGCAGCAGGCCCACCACGCGGTCGTTGTCCGCCTTGTCGTATCCCATGTGGTTGAGGCAGCGCTTGATATACAGCTGGTTGGCACCCAGGCCGTCGTTGGGTTCCGCGCCCACAGCACGCAGCGGTGGCAACCCGGTCACCTGGCAGAAGTCCTTGACCATGTCGCCACCGGGCCACTGCGCCGGCTCAAAGGGGCGCACGCGGAGATTGGCGTGACCGAATGCGGCACCCCACATATCGACCACCTGGTCGTAGTCGCGCTGGAATATCTGGTGCGTCTCATAGAACTCGTAGGCGCTGCCCGGCCACTGCCGCGCCCCCTTGACGTCCTGGTTATAAAACGAGGCATACAGCTGGTCCTGGCGTCGCAGGTACATCAGGACACGCACATCGTGGCCGGCGAGCGCCGCCTGGATATCGCCCAGCATCCGCTCGATGTTGATCGACTGGCCAAAGAACAGTTCCGAGCTGACGATGGCCGTGTGCACGGTGGGCCCGGCGGCCGCAAGCTCGGCCCGCAGGCGCGACCAGGCCTGGCCCCGGGGAAAATCGCCGTACCAGATGTCCGGCATCGGGTTGGCCTGGTACTTATCGATCAGGTCCGCCACCAGCACATGGTGCGCATCCCCGTGGCGACAGGTCGCGGGGTAGAGAATACCCGCAGCCAGCAGGTCGTCGTGGTGCGCGGCCAGCATCGCCTGCAGGCTGGATGTGGCCGTCTTCGGCGCGCCGATGTGAAGGTAAACGGTGGCCATAACGACTTCCCTTAGCGCACGATATCGTGCATGGGGCGGGCAGAGAGCCGGCGTTTGATCGCCTGCTGCACCCGGAAGGGGACCCAGGATACCAGCCGGGCCACCAGGGGGTGCCGACTGATGCGCCAGATCAACCCCAGCAGACGCTCTGAGCGACTCAGGCGCGGCGTGCCCGCATGCAGATTGGCCGCCAGCGAGGCAATGCGCCCCGGCGCAAACACCCCCTTCCGGGAGACCACGGGCGCCAGATAGCCGCCCGCATAGAAGCTTGCGTCAGGGTTCGCCACCGGGCTCGGGGGCGCGCTGCCGGGCTGTTCGCCGCGCGCCAAGCGCAGCCACAGCTCAACCCACTGTGCGGTGCTCGTGTTCCAGGGCATGATGGTACTCAGGGGCCGGCCCGACACCCGCTCGACAAAGGCACCGATGTCCGGCACCACGACGGGCAAGCCCAGGTGCAGGGCGAGGCTCAAGGTGTAGCTGTAGGTCTCGGGCCACTGGGCCGGAAACCACACGACATCCGGGGCAATCGCCTCAATCAGGCTCCAGGCCTCGGCGTTGGCGTAGGGACCGTGGGTGACTACCGACCGGCCCAGCGCACGATAGGCATAACCCAGCAGGTGGAACTCCACCAGGCCGCTCGCGGCCAGTTCATCGGCCACCGACTCCAGCACATCAGCGCCCTTCTCTCGACTGATTGCCCCCACCACCAGCACCTTCAACGGCCGCGACGGCAGGTGCCGCCAGCCCGGCTGCGGATAAGGCTGTGAGGCGAGAAAATCCGGGTGCCAGGCGGTCACGGCGTTGCGCACCGGGAAGAACCTCTGGAAGCGCGCGGCGCAATCGGCGGAGGGGAAAATCACGCGCTCAGCCTGCTCGATCAGCAGCCCCTGGCTGGCACGCCACTGTTCCGCAGAAACACCCTCGGGCAGCGGGTAGTGCCCGGCACAGCGCTGGTCAAAATCACTGGCGTCGTCACCGACAAAACGCGCATCCGCATCCGTGAGCGTCGGGTTGCCGTTGATCAGGTAATAGTCGTGGATGGTGAGATCGTGCTTGCAGCCCAGGGCACTGGCGAGCACCCACAGCCGCGGGTGCAGCCCCATGGTGTGGTGGAAATGTACCCGGCCGATACCCAGCTCGCGCAGCAGTGCCACCAGCGCATCGAACTCGTCGTCCACCGAGAAGTGCAGACCGTCGGCCAGGCGCACACCGGCGTCAAACACACTCAGCGTGACCGTCTGCCCCTCCACTGCGGGCGTCAGTTGTACAAACAGGGCATCGGCCGCGTACAGGCTGGCCAATTCATCGACATGCTGTTGCGCACCGCCACCGAGTTTGTGCGACAGGCAGAGAATTTTGGGCCGCGGCTGCCCGGCCAGCAGGGCCAGCAGGGCGCCGGTACGTGCGCCGCGCGCGGGGTCACGCGCGATGAAGGCCTGAATTTCCGCGTGATACCGCGGGTAGCGCTCATCCAGCAGCGCCATGGCCTTGGCAACGCGCGGCGTTTGCTCGTCGGCGAAGCTCACTCCACCCTTGTGGTAGACAAAGCAGTTGGCGAGGTGCAGATTGCGCCAGCCGGCACGCTGCGCGCGCTGGCACCAGTCGTTCTCTTCGCCATAGCCGCGGCCAAAGGTTGCCACATCGAACAGGCCAACCTCGTTCAGGCAATCCCGCCGCAGGTACATGCAGCAGCCGACGCCCGTGGGCACCTCGAAGGCATCAGCCGCGCTGAACTGCTCCGCGAACACCCGGTCGATCTCTGCGACATCAAGACCGAACAGCAGCGCATTGTCCTTGCAGAAATTGGGAAAGCTGCAGATGGTGGCGTTGTTGGCGAAGGGTGTGAGACTGCCTGCCCGGGGATGGTGGTAGGCCGCCTCCCGGAGGCGGTGCAGCCAATCGTTGGCCACTTCGACATCACTGTTCAGCAGCACGACATCGCGTTCCGCATCGTACTGCATGCCCCGATTGGCCGTCGCGACGAAGCCCAGATTCTGCGCGTTTTCCAGCAGCACGACGCCGTTATGCTGCCCTGCGAAATCACGCAACAGGGCGGTGATTTCAGGGTCCGGCGAACCGTCGTTGACCACCACCAGACGCGCCCAGGCAGGATCCGCCGTCGCCAGCGCGGTTTCCAGGCAACGCCTTGTCTCCTCCACACCGGTATAGACCGGCACCACGATGTCAACGCTGCGCACGCTCACTCCTGTTGACCGCCCTGCGTTGTTCGCCCGGACTACGGCTCACGTTTGCGGTGCACCCGGCGCAGAATGCGGCCGACCACCGGGGTGGCATAGATTTCGGCGATCTCACTATCCTTGTCGGCAATTTCACGATCCTTCTCAGCAATCACCTGCAGCGCATGGCTGTGCATGTCACCAATGTCGGCCAATCTGCGGTCCAGTTCTGCGATCTGCCCGTCGCGCTCTTCAACCGTTGCCAGGGCGCGCTCCAGCCAGGCGCCGGTTTCCTGCAGTCGGCGATCCAGATCGGCAATTTGTGCATCGCGCTCCGCGATGGTCGCAAGTGCACGAGTGTGCGACTCACCGAGGTCAGTCAGCTGTGTGCCGCGCGCTACAAAGCCCTCGGCCCACTCAGACAGCAACCCCGCAACGGGGTACTGCCGCTCGATCGCCGCTTCCAGTGCTGCCAGCTCACTGGCGGCAATCACCGGCTGCTCCAGCAGATTGAGAGCGCCCGACGCACCGGCGCCCGACGCACCGGCGCCCGACCCGACGGCGCCCGAGGCACTGTGGTGCCGCAGGTCGCTTCTCACAGCCGCTGCTACGGCATCCTCGCCCGCCTGCAGGGGCAGCTGTGTTGCCAGCCGCGACATGACCCCTGACGCGTCCTGCAACAATTCCGGAAAGCTGACCGCAAGTGCAGATGGCGGTACCGCCGCATCCAGCGCGCGGCGGTAAGCCAGGTCAAGCCGCAGACCATAGCCCAGCGGAAAACCATCGCGCCGCTGCAGGGATTGCGCCACCTCAATCGGCGCGCGGGATGCGGTGCACACCTGCGCGGCCACGCCCAGGTCAGCGCAGGCAAGCAACCAGAGCGGCAAGGTGATGCAGAGGCGTGGATCCTTGACCACCTGCACAGGGCCACTGCCAAAGCCGCGCTGCAGTATGGCTTGAGCACAGGCCTGAAAGCGCTGCAGGGCCTCCTCGGGCCACCGGCACTCAGCGCCTCGGGACACGGCATACCAGCGCATCCCTGCCGCCGCCAACAATGCCTCGTTGGCCGCCACGACATCGATGTCCTCCCAAAAACCCTCGTCGTTCACGCCGGCCATGGGCGCCAGCAAACGGTCGCCGAAGGTCGCACCGCAGGCGTGCAGTGCGGCACACAGCGCCGAGGTGCCGGAGCGGTGCATTCCCACCACGAACAGTAACACTGGCGCGCCGGACAGCGGACTAGCGGGAGGCATGACGCCTATACCCGGTTGCAAGCATCACGCCGCTGATCAGGGCGTCGCTTTGTAGGGCGCCAATAACGCGTCCACCACGTCCCCGTTGATATACCCCTCGTCGGAGATCATCAGATTCGCTTCGAAATCCTGTACCGCCAGCTTCTGGTACTCTGCTCTCAGGCTCTGCAGGATCGCGGGGCGCACCTCTTCAAAGGTGCGGTAGTGCTCGGGCTGGATATCGTCCAGTCGGATGATGTGTACACCAAACTGGGTCTCCACCAGGTCGGAGTAGCCACCCACCTCGGCAATGTCAAAGGCACCGCCGGTGTAGCGGGGTTCTACGCCCTTTTCACCCAGGCTGAACCACTTTTCGAAGCGCCCGCCCTTGTCGCGGGAGCCCGGATCCTCGGAATATTCCGCAACCAGGGCCTCGAAATCCGCCCCTTCACGCAATTTGGCGAGCACCTCACGAGCCACCGGCCGAACCGCCTCGCGGTCACACTGGCCCGGGGGACACATAAACAGAATGTGGGAGGTCAGGCGCTTCTCCGGCACCAGGGCAAACTTGTCCTTGTCGGTCGCATAGCGCTCTTCGGCAAGGGCCGACATGTCGGGGATCTCGATCGAATTTACAAGCTGCTCGATGGCGAAGCGCCGCTTCAGGCCCTGCAACTGGAAATGCAGTTTCCAGTAGTCGTCACCGTGGGTCTCCGGCGTCATGCCGTCGACGGACTCGGCGAGGCGCTTGTTCATATAAGCAATGTTGAGCAGTTCCATGCGGTCGCCCAGGTCGTTGGCGGCCGCAGAGCGCATCTCCGCGCTCCAGCGGGAAATGATCTGTTCGAGCTCGGCACGGTTGATACGGGTTTCGCCATCCGCAATGGCGACCGGATCATCGGCAGCAGCGCCCACAGTGATACACAGCAACAGCGCGGCACAGCTGAAAAAACGGGTAAGGGACATGCATAAACCTCTGGCAATAAAAAAGCCGGCACCTTGCGGTGCCGGCCTTCATTTTACTACAACAGCGCGTTAAGACGCTATTACGGTGCGCTACCGTAAGAGTGCTCAACGATACGACCGTAGTTGGCATCCGGGTTGCCGGGGAAGCTACGCTCCCAAGCTACGAAGCCAATTTTCGGGATCTCGTCAGCATTCACACCCGTTGAGTCACAGCCGTATGCTGTTGCCGCGGCAACGATACCAGAAGCGCCATTTGCCAGGCTGGCAGCGGGCAGACCGTTATCAGCCGTCGCGTCACAGATTGCCTGAACCTTGCTGGCCGCGCTGGTTACGTTCAGCTCAGCCCAACCGAAGGGGCTTTCCGGTACAGCAACTGTGATATCGGAGTTCTCGCTGCCCAGTACGGCTTCAGGGCCCCACTGCACGACGTTAACCTCGAAAGGCAGAAGAGTCTGAACCGTCAGGCCGGGAAGCTGCGGAGAAACAACCAGTTCACCATCGGGCTGTGAACGCTGCTGCTCTTCACGATCGTACACGTCAAACGATGCTACGGCCGGGATGTCACGGTGGTCGCACGCGCCAGTGGTACCAGCGAATACACCTGTAGCCAGCGGAGCACCAGCGTTACAGGGGATTGCGTCGTCAGTGCCTGCAGTCAGCAAAGAGCCGAAGTAGTGCGGCAGGTCAAGCATGGTGTACTGGCCCGGGAAGGTGATAACCCAGTCGGTACCCACGTTCAGGTCAGCGTTGGCGGACCAGTCGTTGATCACAGACGCACCACCCAAGATGCTGCGCAGGGTTGAGAACTGGCCACGGTCGCCCTGCTCAGGAATACCACCGTTCAGGTCGGGGTAGTCGAAGCCGAGAAGGTCGGCAGAGAACAGACCAAACTGCTGGTTGGTGATCGCTGCCTGGGTCAGGAAGCCGGCAATGTGCGTAGCGCTGTTGCCGAATTCACGACCGCTGCTTGCGTCGCGGATGAAGTAAGAGACTTTCAGCACGTCTTCAGGTGCGTCGTACTCGTTCAGTGCCAGCGTGGTGCCGGCAGACGAAATACGCTGCACGGTAGATACGCCATCTACAACACCGCGGGTGGTGGTAGCTACACCGCCAGCGAAGAAGTTGTCACGCACGGCAGCACAGTCAGCCGGGATACCGGTCGCTGCGTGCTTGGCAGAAACCGCGATCGGAGCCGTTTCGCTGGTGGGCTGACCCATGCCGATGATTTCGATGTAGCCTTCATCAGCGTCTGCACGGTAGATACCGGGCATGGTGAACTTGCCGTTGGCCGCTGCGGGCGCGGTGCAAGAGTTATCGGTGGTGTTGAAGACAACATTCTCGCCTTCAGCCGCCAGGAAGCCGGTCCATACGTCCTTGGGGGACAGGATCAGGTTAAAGTCCAGGGCGTCCATAGAGTCGGTACCACGACGCAGGCGTACTTTAACAACCTGGGTGGCATCGCTCGTGTTGGTGATGTGAACGCCGGTGACGTTGCCGTCACGGACAGTGTAGTAAGGGATCAGTGCCAGGTTACCCAGGTCGCTTGCAGCAGCCAGTGACTGTGCATTTGCGACGCCGTTGTAACCCGCGGTCACGGCTGCTACTGCAGCAACAAGACCCAGAGGCTTAAACTTTGCATTCATAAGGAGACTCCTAATGTGTTTTTACTTCACAACCAAAGTACAGATTGCTAGCGCTATTATTGCTAACTGCAGCTAGCTGTCAACCAACGTGCCCTCTCAACCACTGGCACTATGCCACCATTCGCCATTGATGCTAACCCATCGCTCGCGAACAGTTGAAGGCATAAACCCGAACTGAGCTGACACCGAGGTTTGTTTGATCGGCTTGGACATGACCCGAACCGCCACACTCGCCACAGCTGCCTCGGCATCATAGGCAAGGACTTCGACAGCTGTCAACTGCCAATCCAGCGAATAGGAAAAATTGCGAATAAACATACTCTTGGAGAAAACAGCTCGGTAATTAGGTGAAGCGAACTCATAGGCCGCCTCAAAGTCCCTGTCGATGATCGCCTGCCAGCGCCCGCGCACACGATCCTCCAGTGCCGCCACCTCGGCCGGACTGAGGGTTTGCGGCTTGCCGGGCGCGGTACCGCAGCCACTCGCAAGGGTGAGCACACAGGCCATCAGCAGCGCTGCGGAGATTCGATACATTGCATCTAACATTATGAAAATATTACCTTTTGTTGCATTGGGCGCGGATTATACCGCGCCGGTGGAAGGGACGGAAAGGGCGTAGCGCTCAGCCCTGTGTGCGCCGCCGGGCCTCGCGTTTCTGCAGCGCCCACTGGTAGAGCGCCAGGTCCTGGGCATGAAATTCACGCACCCGCTGGCGCAGCGCCGGCGCCAGTTGCTCGGGGCCCGCGGGCAGCTCTGCGGCGTTGACGACCTGCGCCTCGACATTTATTCCCAGGAATTGTGTGGAAAAATCACGCAAATCTTCTGCGAAATATTCGGTAATTCCCACGAAATCGAGGGCTCGCAGCGGAAAGGCCCACAAGAACTGGCTATACACGTTCCGCAGCTCCGGCGCCAGGCAGAACTGCTCCAGCGTCCAGGCCTCCTCAACCACACGCCGGTGCAGGCTGGAGGTGTCGTCCGCTGCCGGATCATAGCTGCGCTGCCAGTAATAATAGTGGGAGACCAGACGCTGCAGCGGTTCGCGCAGCCAAGTGACGAACCGGCACTCCATGTAATCCGCCAACAACAGGTACTTGATGGGCAGGAAGTGGCCGTGGATACAGCCGACGTCACGGTAGGCAGCGGGCTCGGCCGCGAGACTGAACTCCAGGGCTGCCGCATGCCGCTCGGGCAGCGGGCTGGCCAACGGATAATCGGCATAGTCGGGGGCAAAGCCGGCACCGTAATGCGTCTCCAGCGCCGCCCTGAAACTCAGGCCCGCGGTTTTCGGCATGTGGATCGAAACCAGCACCCGGTCTACTCGGCCACCAGGGGGGCACTGATCAATTCCATATTGCGCACCCGCGAGCGCAGTTCGCGGCTGACATCGCGCAACTCCTGCTCATTGTTGATGACCCGCGGTGTGATGATCACCAGTAGCTCGGTGCGCCGGTTACTCTCGGAGGTCGTGCCGAACAACGCGCCCAGCACTGGCATGCGGTGCAGCAGGGGCACTCCGGAATCAGTCGCGGTAGCGTTTTCCCGGATGAGGCCGCCCAGCACAACAGACTCATTGCTGCGCACGGCGACCCGGCTCATGATATTGCGCTCGAGGAACGTGCGCTGGCCGGTGGCGGAATCGACATTACCGACATCCGTCACCGACTGCTCGACATCCATGGTCACCAGCTGGCCCGCATTCACAGAGGGCCGTACCATCAGTTTCACACCGGTATCCCGGTAGACGATGTTCTCGGTGACCGTGCCACCGTCGGTGGAGGACGTACCCTGTCGCACAGGCACCTGGTCACCCACATGTATATAAGCAGGATGATTGTCCAGCACCATGACCGAAGGCGAGGAAATCACGTTGATCAGCGAATCCTCCGAAAGCGCGTTCAGCACCGCGCTGATATCACCCAGCGAGTTGGTGACCGTGTAGGAGAACCCGGGTGACGTCGCCGAGGGTCCGCCGGCGCTGTTTCCCAGTTGCCCGAAGCCGTCGTAGTCGCTACCCAGGCCGTTCTTGAAGGTCCACTCCAGTCCGTAGCGCAATTCATCGGTCAGGCTGACCTCCAGAATGCTGGCCTCGATGATCACCTGGGTGGCGATGACATCCAGCTGCCGCAGCGCGTCCTTGATCAGGTCGTACTGCTTGCCCGTCGCGTAGATCATCAGGGCGTTGTTTTCCTCGTCCGCGACCACGCGTACATCGGCAACCCCCTGGCCTTCCTCACCCCCCAGGGTGGCGGCGCTGGAGGAAGTGCCCGGGGCGCTGCCAAAATCGGCACTGAATCCCGCGCTGTCACCCGCACTGTTCGCGCTGCTGCCAAAGCTGCCAGAACCCGAACCGCTGGCTCCGCCACTGGCGCTACCGATGGATTCCATAGACAGCCCGGGCGCGACCTCGCGATCCGCACTGTAGCCGCCCCCGGTGCCGGCAACACCACCGGTGGCACTGGCGCCGCCGGCGTAAATGTTGCTGATCAGCTCCGCCAGCCGCGAGGCCGTGGTGTTCTGCACGGGATAGACGAACAGCCGCTTTTCAAATTTGGAATCCGGGCGCGAATCCAGCCGCTCTATCCAGGTGCCCAGGGTATCGAGGTAATGTGAGCGGGGAGTCACCACCAGCAGACTGTTCAGACGCTCGATGGGGATGATCTTCACCAGCTGCCCCACCTCCTCGTCGCCATTGCCACCGGTTCTGAGCATGCCCTGCAGCACAGTCGCCGTTTCTCCTACCCGGCTGTGCTCCAGGGTGAACAGGCCCACCGACATGCCCTTGAGCAGGTCGACATCAAAGGTGTCCACCATGTCCAGCCAGCCGTCGATCTGCATCCGTGTACCTGCAAGCAGCAACAGGTTGCGCGTGTTGTCGATACGCAGGAAGGCCTGCTCGTCCGCCACCGGGCGCAGTATCTCCGCCATATTGCTGGCGCTGATGTACTGCAGTGGTACAACTACGGTGCTGTAACCCGCACCGGGATCGCGAGGGTTGGAGAGCCGCGGTGCCTGACGGCTCGCCTGCTGCGCGCCTGTAACCAGATAGCGATCCTGGCTGTCACGTACCATCACCATCTGGTTGGCGCTCAACAGGGATTCGAGGATCGTCAGCAACTGGTCGCGGGGAATCGGCGTGCGCGAACGCAGGGTGATCGTGCCCGCTACGGGGCCGTCGAGAATGTAGTCCAGGCCCAGAATATCGCCGAGCACGGCGTGCACCACCTCGCTGAGAGGTGCGTCTTCAAAATTGAGGCTGACGGCATCACCGACCAGGCGTACCGCGTCACGCTTCCCCGGAATGCGAACCTGCTGGTCGCTGCCGCGATAGATAACCGGCTTTACCCGTTCTTCGGCCGACTCGGCGAGTTCACCGGCACTGCGTGACAGCGCCGGCTCCTGTGCCGCCGCAGCCGGTGCGCCGGCAGATGGCTCGGTGGGTTCGCCGCGGTACTGATTGTCCAGCAGCGCACAGCTGGTCAGCAATGGCACCAGCACCAGCAATCTAGAGAACCGTCGCAACATAACCTTTCCTTGACCTGTCCATTATCGTCAGCGCCCGCTGCGCGGCCCTGTTTCTACAAACCTTGTTCAACGCCGACCTCCGAGGGTCAGCTCATCCAGGCCGTCTGCGGCCTGACTCTGGGGGGCCGAGCCCGGTGCGCCACCGGTCTGCGGGGGAGTGATGATCGGCGACGCGCCCTGCGCACGCTCCAGCTCGAGCCGCTCGCGGCTGCCGCGTGTACTGCTCAGTGTGGCGCCGCCACCGTCCATCGACTCCAGCGTCCAGCCCCTGAGTTCATCACCCACGGCAAGGCGCTGCTGCTTACCTTCCACACGCACAATGATACCGCCGCTCTCGCCACCGCCATATATCCCCAGCAAACGGATAGCCTTTAACGGCGACGCCTTCTGCGTCGACGTCTCACCACTGGGCATCCCGCCGTCGTCAACCGGGCGGCGCCCCTCCCAGAACAGCGGGCGCTCGCGCAGTTCAGCGCTTCCCCGGGTATCAAGCAGGCGCCCGGCAATGCGGTCAGCCACGGTCAACGAGGCCGCCGTCGGTTCGATGGGCTCAGGAGCCGGCGGCAACAGCACGCGCAGTAAAAAGAAGCAGAGCTGTAGCAGCAACAGCAATCCCAGCAGCAGTACCAGCAGCTCTACGCGGCGCTCCGTGCGCTGCGGCTCGTGCTGCACACGATAGCGGTTCACTGCTGCAGCCAGATGCCTCATGAGCGCACTCGCAAGGCCAGGACCTGTACCGTTGCCGTGATGGTCTGCGCTTCAGGTTCGTCGCCACGTGCCCGGTTGCGATTCGGCCACACTTCGATGGACTCCAGTAGCAACAACGGCAGGTAGGCATTGAGGTCCGCGAGGGCGGTATCCAGGGCAGGCAGGCCGCCGGAGGCCGTCAGCTTGACGGCAATGTGATCGAAACCATCCTTTTCGCGTACGGGCAGTATCTGGCTGTTGCTGACCGACAGACCCGCAGCGCCCAGGATCTCGCGCACATTCTTCTGCAGGTTGGCGGATACCGTGCCGGGGTCATCCGCTGCGGGGTAGACCAGATCAAGCACATCGGAACCCACAACCTGCGCCGCCTCGCGCACCTGTTCTTCCCGGTTCAGCAAGCCCTGTAGCCGGGCAATGCGCGGCTCCAGGCGCTCGATCTGCAGCTGGTAGGCGCTGCGCATGCCGAACAGGCTGATGGCGAGGTACAACAGCAGCAGCGCGGGCAGCGCCAGCGTGCCGAGCACCATCACCGCGTAACGGGGGTTGCCGCGCAACCAGTTCATTGCCCGCCCTCGCGCAGGCGCACATTGACGTTGAACTGCTCTATGCCACTGTTGCCAACTGCGGTGATGCCCTGGTCTGCCACCTCCTCGTAGGCAGCTTCCCGCGTCAGGGTTTGCACCACGCCGGCGGCGTCCGCGGCGCGCCCACGCAGGCGCAGGTCACGCCCCCGCTGGGTGTATTGCACAATATAGGCTTCGTCCCCCAGCAACGCGGTCAGGCGCGCCAGCTCACGGTGTGGGTCCGGGTATTCGCGCAGCACATCGTTGACCGCAAGAATCGTCTGGTTGGCCACGGAGAGCGACTGGCGCTGGCGGGTGACATCCGCGGCCTCGCGCTCGACCCGGGTCGCCAGGGTTTCGTACTGCTGTAACCTGAAATACGTGCCGCCCGCGGCGAGCGCCAGAATGAGCAGCAACAGCAGCAGGGCACCGCCGAGCAGCAGCGCGATGCGCAACAGGCGGCGCTGGTAACGTGCCAGTCGCGCACCCTCACCGAAACCGCGCAATACGATCGGCCGTTCTCCGGCCAGCGCCCAGACCTCGCGCTCCTGCACATCATGGACATCGTGCTGCTGGCCGAGGTGCCGCATGGCCGCACTGCGCGATGCAATGGCGAGTTCCACCTGCAGGCCCTTCTCGCCGCGCTGGCTCAGCGCCCAGCCCGCTGCGGTATCACTGGCGGGAAAGGGGCTGTTGGCCATGACTTCCAGGCGCATCACCGAGTCGAGCTCATCTTCTGCAGCCAGCGGCAGTTGCAGGGTCTTGAACAGCACCAGTGAATCCGGCAGAACAATCGCCGAGCAGGTCGGCTCACCCGCAAGCACCGGTGCGCCGGCGTGGAAGTTACCGTGAACACCCGCTCCCTCCACCTGCACCACGTCGTCGAGGCGCGCACGCACCGGAGAACGGTCACCCCAGAGAAACTCGGCCCAGGCCACCTGCCAGTGATGCCCAATGCGGCGCATATCGTAGCCGAAGAGGTACCATTGTCGGGATTGATCAAGCATAGCGCCTAGCGTGCCCCAGCTGTTTTGATTCTGTCGTCAAGCACCCTCGGCGCCTCGGTTCGTGTTACTCGCCAGGGAAAACCGCTCGCGTCCGAACCGCCCTGCAGTGTTACCCAACGCCTGCGCAACCAGCGCCGGCCATCGTATTCCATTACGGCGTCCAGCCGGTATGCGGCTTCAGCGTCCATGCGCAGGTGGTCCCGAACAGCATCCAGCAGTGCGCGGTCAAACCCCGGCACCTGCAACCAGTCTTCCACCGCAAGCGGCTTGGAACCCGCAGCGAACCGCGCAACCCCGCCACCGCGCAACTGTACCACAGCAGTGGCCAGTCGTTGGGCATCTTCACGCTGCAGCGCGCCGGGCCCGGCAAACAGGTTCATCAGCTGCTCGGCCGGTGCGCTGCGCATATCCAGCAACCGTGAGACCGGCACCATACGCACCTGCACCGGCTGCTCACCGAGCATGAAGCCCGCTTCCAGCACTGGCTCCGGGCCGGTACCGCCAGGGGTGCCCTGAGCCTCCCGCAGCAGCGCCTGACGTGACAGCAGCAGATGAATCGCGCCGTCGCCCGCCGCCATCGCCTTGGCGCGCGCAATGTGCGTCTGCGCCATGCGCGTGTCGACGCGCACTTCGGACACGATGCCGACCACCAGCAGTGACATGGCCGCGACAAACCACACCACCATCGCCAGGGCGACTCCGCCCTGACTCCTCGCTTGACGGATCAGCGGCGGTGAATATTCCCCAGGCGCGAGCGACATCAGCGAGGCACCGGCATGATCAGCTCCGGCCAGAAGCGCCCTGCAGCGCGCAGGCGCAGCCGCAGTGCCACCGGTACGCCGCCGTTACGCCACTCCGGCACCCAGTCCGCGCCGGGGACCGCACGGTAGGCCACCTCAAACAGATCGACCTGCGCCACCAGCCTGCGGAACGGCGCCTGCGCCCAGTCAATCGCCCGCGCATCACCCTTGGCGGTGTGCCAGCGCATCACCAGCGCGTCCTCCTCGCGACTGAAGCGCAGTACGTACTGGCCGCCGAAGCGCTCACCGAAGAGGATGTTTGCCTTGAACATGAGCACGCCGTCCGTACCCGAGAAATACGCTGCGTCCCGCGCACCACCACCCAGCGTGAGACCCTCGCCACCGTCGGCACCGAGGGCCGCACTGTCCACCAGGTCCCGCAGCAGGCTGCTGACCGTGCGCACTTCGTCGACGCGGCCCATCATGCGGTCCAGCGACTGCTGCGTGTTGGCGAAGGTGCGCAGTGCAGTCACCGTCGCCAGCATGATCAGTGACAGCACCGACAGCGCCACCACCACCTCAACCAGGGTGAAGCCCGCTTCGCGACGCAGCACGCTCACTGACGGTCTACCCCGGCGACCACGGAGTTCAGCAGCACCCGGCGCGCCTTGGGCCCGTCGGTCCAACTCACGGCGACCTCGATATCCTGCACCGCACCGGGAGGCAGGCTGCCGCTACCGGCCTGCGCCGGGCGAGCCTGTACGCGCCAGAGAAAGCCCCCCGCTGTCTCGCCCTGGGTGCTCAGGCCGCTGGCGGGCACCTGCGCATACTCAGCGACCAGTGAGCGTGCCAGCTCTACGCCGTAGGCATACTTCTCCGCAGAGCGCGCGTTGCGGGTAGCACCGCTGGTGGCCTGGTACAGCGCGCCCAGTGACAGCGCCAGAATGGCCAGGGCGACGAGCATTTCCAGCAGGGAGAACCCCTGCCCCCGTCTAACGTACCGCATAGCTTTCCTGCGTCACCGAACCCAGCAGCCAGTCCACCGTGATACTGACGCCGGCACCGGTTGCTGATTCAATGTCGACACCGCCACCGCTGGCACCGCCCTCGGCGTAGAAACGAATCACGCCAACGCCGCCGCGGTTCAGCTCGCTGGCGGAGTGCACGGTCATGGCCACGCTCCCCGGCAGCACTTCCACAGTATTCGCGAAGCGCACGCTGCGCTCCTCGGGATCAACCTCCACCGTTTGCGTCCGCCCACTGTGCAGCGCTTCGTAGCGCGCACTGGCGAACAGGGTAACAACGTCGCGCACCGCCTGCCGGTAGCGAATGTTGTCGTACATGCGCAGGGTGGAGGGCACCGCCAGCGCCATCACCAGGCCGGCGATGGCCAGCGCCGCCATCAGTTCCAGCAGAGAAAACCCGCTGATACGTCGCGAACGCAGGCGGGCAGCGCAGCGGCTCACGGTGGCGCTACCAGTTGCCCACATCCTGGTCTTCGCCGTCACCACCCGGCGTGCCGTTCTGACCGTAGGTGAAAATATCGACCTCGCCATGCTCGCCCGGTGATTTGTACTGGTATTCCCGGTTCCACGGGTCCAGCGGCACCGCCGATTTCAGGTAGGGCCCGTTCCAGCCGGCGGCACTGGCCGGCTTGCTGACCAGCGCCTCAAGCCCCTCACTGGTTGAGGGAAAGCGCCCCACGTCCAGCTTGTACATTTCGAGCGACTGCTCGAGGTCCTTGATCTGAATGGCGGCCGTTTTGGTTTTGGCGCCACCCAGCTGATTCAATACCCTCGGGCCCACCAGGCTCATCAGCAGCCCCAGAATCGCCAGCACGACGAGCAGCTCCATGAGCGTGAAACCGGCTGAAGTGCGCCGTGTGCCGCGGCTGCGTCGTGAAATCATGTGCTTGTCCTCGTTAACAGAATGAATAGTGAGCGATGCGGGGCACATCCGGCGCCACTTACAGCGCGAGGTCGTTAACCGACAGAATACCCAGCAAAATCGCAATGATGATGACGGCAATAATGGCGCCCATGCCCAGAATCAGCACCGGCTCCAGCAGGGTCAGGCCGCGCTTCACCCCCGCCTGTACGTGACCATCAAATACCCGCGCCAGTTCCAGCATCATCGCGTCAAGGCGCCCCGACTCCTCGCCGACGCGGGTCATCTGAACAACCATGGGGGTAAACAGCCCGGTTTCCTCCAGCGCCACCGACATACGCTTGCCGGACTTTACAGCCGGCGGCAGCACCTGCAGCGCCTGCTTGACCACGCGGTTATCCACCGTATCGATCGCGATGGATATCGCCTTGAGCAGGGACACGCCGTTGCCCAACAGGGTGCCCACCGTGCGGGCAAACTTGGACACTTCAAACTGGAACAGTATCCCGCCCACCACGGGCATTTTCAGCAGTCGCGCATCCTTGCTCGCCTGCCCCGCTTCGGTCGCCAGCCAGTTGCGCACCCACCAGCCGACCCCCAGAGCGAGCAGCAGCAGCAACCAGCCGTAGCCCGCGATGAAATCCGCGGCGCCCACCACCAGCGCCGTGAGCGGCGGCAGCGCCTCGCCCATGTCCTCGAACAGGGTTTCAAACTGGGGCACTACAAAACCCAGCATGAGCACGATGGACAGCACGGCGACCACCAGCAGAATCGCCGGGTAGATCAGCGCCGATACCACATTGTCGCGGTTGGCCTTGGCATTCTGCAGATACTCGACCAGACGGTCCAGGACCGCCGAGAGCTGGCCGCTGGCCTCCCCGGAACGCACCATATTGATGTAGAAGTTGCCGAATACTGCCTGGTGGGGCAGCAGCGCCTGACTCAGCGCCTTGCCCGCCTTCACCTCGCGCAGCAGGTCCTGCAACAGCGCTTCCAGTGCGGGCTCCGAAGCCATATCGATGAGCACCTTCAATGCCCGGTCCAGCGGCAGGCCGGCACGCAGCAGGACGGCCAGTTCACTGGTGGTCGACAATACGTCGTCACGCTTGACCGGTTTGCTCGCCGCGGGCTGATTCGTTTTCCCCTGGCCCTCTTCAAGTGCCAGCAGGGTCAGCCCCTGGGCGCGCAACAGCCGGGAGGCCACGTCCAGGCCCTCCGCCTCCAGCGTGCCGTCCAGCGGTTTACCGTCGCGCCCGATGGCCCTGTAGCTGAAATGCGCCATGCCTAGCCTCGCACCCGACAGCCGCTCAGGCGGCATCCGCGCCGGTCGCGGAAGCCCCGGCTTCGCTCTGGTCCTGCGTGACCCGCATGACCTCCTCCAGCGAGGTCTCGCCACGCACCACCTTGCGCAGCCCGTCTTCGTACAGGGTGATCATGCCCTGCCGCCGGGCCGCCGCGTGCAGCAGGGTGGCGTCGGCACCCGACATAATGACGCGATGAATCTCCTCGTCGAGGCAGAACAGTTCGTGAATCGCCGTGCGCCCGGCGTAACCGGTCTGCAGGCAGTGGTCGCAGCCCCGGGCCTGATACACGGTGGTGGCCTGTTGCTGGCTGATGAACGGTGCAAGGCCGTAGCGTTGCACCGCGCTGGCCGTTAATTCCACCGGGACCTTGCAGTGCGTGCAGAGTGTGCGCACCAGACGTTGTGCCAGTACACCGTTCACCGCAGACGTGATCAGGTAGCGCTCCACGCCCATATCCTCCAGCCGGGTGATGGCCCCGGCGGCCGTATTGGTGTGCAGCGTGGAAAGCACCAGGTGGCCGGTAAGCGCCGACTGCACCCCAATCTGTGCAGTCTCGGTATCGCGCATCTCACCAATCATGATGATATCGGGATCCTGGCGCAGGATCGCGCGCAGCGCGCGCGCGAAGTTGAGCTCGATCTGGGCCTGCACCTGAATCTGGTTCACGCCCTGCAGCTGGTATTCAACAGGATCTTCCACCGTGATGATTTTCAGACGCTCTGAGTCCAGCGACGCCAGCGAGGCATAGAGGGTGGTGGTTTTACCGGAACCGGTAGGGCCCGTGACCAGCAGTACCCCGTGGGGGCTGGCCAGCAGTTTGCGGTAGCGCTCGAGAGTATCGGCACTGAAGCCCATGTCACTCAGGCTGAGGCGGATATTGCCCCGATCCAGCACGCGCATCACGATGCTTTCACCGTGCACCGTGGGGATGGTGGACACACGCAGGTCCAGCTCGTGGCCCTTCACACGGATCATGATGCGCCCGTCCTGGGGCAGCCGACGTTCGGCGATGTTCATCTGCGCCAGCAGCTTGATGCGCGATGCGATGGCCTGCCCCAATCCCGCCGTGGGCGTGTCGGTGTGTTCCTGCAACACCCCGTCGACCCGGTAGCGCAGCTGCAGCCCGTCTTCAAAGGGTTCTATGTGAATGTCGGAGGCGCCCATATCCACGGCGCGGTGAATCAGCTGATTGACCAGGCGAATGACCGGGGCCTCGCTGGCGAGGTCGCGCAGATGCTCGATAAAGTCGTCGTCGGACTGGCCGGCGAACTGGTCACCGAGGGCACCCTCCTCGTCGGCGTCCTCACTGCCCTGCAGGCGCAGTTGCTGGGCCCTCGCGATGTCACTTTCCAGCCCCAGAACGATGCGCACGGGACGGTCCAGCGCCATGGACAGCGCCTTGGCGAGAAAAGGGTCCTGTGGTACGGCCGCAGCAAAACAGACACCGTCGGCATCGGCGGCCACCGGCACAACGAGGTTGTTGACAAGGAACTCCTGGGCCACGCCCTCCAGCGGCACCGGTTCCTGGGGGTATTCGGTAGCCGGGTGAAGCGGAATACCGAGCTGTTCGCTCAGCGCCACCGCCACATCCAGCTCTGATACCAGGCCAAGCTTGACCAGCACCTGGCCGAAGCGATCGCCCATTTCGCTCTGGGCCAACAGGGTGCGTTCGACATCGCGCTCCGATATCTTGCCCTGCTGGACCAGCAGCTCACCAATCCTGATCATGCTCTACCGCCGCTTGCCTTCATTTATGACAGACGGTTGAGACCACCATCTGCTTCCATCAAGCGCCGGATTGTAGCACAGGCCCGGTGTGGATCAGGCGACCTCAAACAGCCCGGCGGCGCCCATGCCGCCACCAATACACATGGTGATCACCACATATTTCACGCCACGGCGCTTGCCCTCGATGAGGGCGTGCCCGACCATCCGCGCGCCGCTCATGCCGAAGGGGTGACCGATGGAAATGGCGCCACCATTGACGTTCAACCGGTCGTTATCGATACCCAGTTTGTCGCGGCAATACAGCACCTGACAGGCGAAGGCCTCGTTCAGCTCCCACAGGCCGATATCGTCCATTTTCAGACCGTGGCGCTGCAGAAGCTTGGGAATGGCGAACACCGGACCGATGCCCATCTCATCCGGGCCGCAGCCCGCCACCGCCAGGCCACGATAGATCCCCAGCGGTTGCAGACCCTGCTTGCTCGCCAGCGCGCCATCCATGAGGACACACGCAGAGGCGCCGTCCGACAGCTGTGAGGCGTTGCCCGCCGTGATAAAGCGGCCCTCCTTCACAAACTGCCCGTCCTTGAACACGGGCTCCAGGGCGTTGAGGCTCTCCAGCGTGGTGGAAGGACGGTTGCCTTCATCCTTTTCCAGGGTTACCGCCTCAAAGGTGGTCTCTTTGGTTTCCTTGTTGAACACCGCCTTGGTCGATGCCATGGGCACGATCTCGGCGTCGAACAGCCCGGCTTTCTGCGCCGCCGCGGTGCGCATCTGGCTCTGGAAGGAATACTCGTCCTGTGCTTCACGAGAGACGCCGTAGCGTTCGGAAACGATCTCCGCTGTTTCAATCATCTGGATGTAGGCCTTGGGCGATACTTCCAGCACCGTTTGGGACACATTCCGGTAGCTGTTCTTGTGCTTGTTCTGCACCAGGGAAATGGACTCGAGGCCACCGGCAACAGCAACGTCGTACTCATTGCACATGATGGCCTTCGCCGCTGTCGCGATGGTCATCAGCCCGGAGGAGCACTGCCGGTCCATGGTCATTCCGGCGGTGCTGTCGGGCAGACCACCCGCCACGCCACAGAGCCGGCCGAGGTTGTAGGCCTGGGTACCCTGCTGTGCCGCCGCCCCCATTATGCAGTCGTCGACCATGCCGGGGTCGATTCCGGCGCGCGCTACGGCCGCGCGCACGACATGGCCACCCAGCGCGGGTGCTTCAGTGTCATTGAAGGCGCCGCGAAAGGCCTTGCCGATGGGGGTTCTGGCGGTGCTGACGATGACTGCATCTCTCATGATGTACTCCCTTGGTTCTGTTGTGACTGTTACGTTGTTGTGTCGAGTTGGCGATTGTACTGCGACGGGCCTGAAATTGCTTTGCGACCGGTGTTTGCCGCGTTGCGCCTGATGGTGCCTCAAGCGGAGGGCTGGTGGTGACTCAATCCGCAGCGGTTGCGGTGCCTCAAGCCGGAGCGGCTGGTAGTGCCTCAATCCGGGGTGGCTGGTGGTGCCTCATTCCGGAGTGGCTACGGGGTTGCCCCAGACAAAACACGCCGTGAACCCATCCATAGGGGCTTCGCGCTCGCATCCATGCGAGCGAGAGTTTTGTCAGGGGCAACCCCGCATCCACTCCTGACTTACAGGAAGGCTGCGGATGCGTACGCCTGAACAAACCCAAAACACCACCAAACACCACACTCACGAACTGGCAGGGACGGTAGGAGGCTGTGGGGCCGGAGCGCCGGGCGGGACCGTAGCAAACAGGGATGTTTGCTTCGAGCCTACAGGGACGTATTCACGGCGAGTCCCGACCGGCGCCCCGGCCCTACGGCCTCCGGCACGCCTCACCATAAACCAGCGACACAACCCACCATCACGCGCCCCCCTCAAGCCCGCTGACTGGAGCAGGACACAATCTCCCCGGTCATGTACCCCGAATAGTCCGAGGCCAGAAACATCATCACGTTCGCGACTTCCCAGACTTCCGCTGCGCGCCCGAAAGCCTCCTTCGCCGCCAGTTCCTCCAGCAGCTCCATCGGCGTGGTTTTTTTCAGGAACTCATGGAAGGCGATGGAGGGTGATACCGCATTGATGCGGACGCCGTGATCCGCCGCTTCCAGTGCGGCGCAGCGGGTGAGCGCCATGACCCCGGCTTTGGCGGCGGCATAATGGCACTGCTCTTTCTGCGCGCGCCATCCAAGGACCGAGGCGTTGTTGACGATAACGCCGGCAGCGCGAGGCTGCATTTTGCGCAGCATGGCGCGGGTCATGCGCATGGTACCGGTGAGCGTGATATCCAGCACGCGGCTCCACTCGTCATCCGCCATATCCACCAGCAGCCGGGTGCCGCCCAGACCTGCGTTGTTGATGAGGACGTCAACGCCACCCATGGTGTCTTCGGCGAAATCCACCAGCGCCTGCACGTCGCTCTCCACCGTCACATTCGCCAGTTTTCCGTACACGGCCTGCAGGCCGGTGTCTGCCTTCAGCTGCTCAACGGCTTTCGCCAGTCGGCCCTCGTGAATATCGCTGATCATGACCGCGCGGGCGCCTTCTTCGGCAGCACGGGTGGCCGCAGCAAAGCCAATGCCGGCACCGGCTGCTGCGGTGATGAGCACCGACTTGCCTGCAAGCAGGTTGTGTCCGGCGACGTAGGGTGGTGGTTCTTTCAATGCCATGCTGTCTGTCTCCTTTGGCCCGCAAGGCCCTAGCCGCGAGGTTCGCGGGGCATGCCGAGTGCACGCTCGGCGATGATATTGCGCTGGATCTGGTTGGTGCCGCCGTAAATGGTGTCCGCGCGGGTAAACAGGTACATCGACTGCAGGCGGCTGAGGCCGTAGGGCGCCTCGGGAACAATCTCGCTCTCTGCGCCCAGCACATCCATCGCCAGTTTGCCCAGGTTGCGGTGCCAGCTGGACCAGTAGAGCTTGTAGATCATCGCCTCTTTTTGCAGGCTGCCGTCATCGCCACCGCCAGAGAGCATGCGCATGCTGTTGAAACGCATGATGCGCAGGCCGATATGCGCCTCGGCAATGCGCTGGCGCAGTGCGGGATCACGCGCCGCGCCATTCGCCCTGGCCACGCGGACGATTTCGTCCAGTTCGTTCTGGAACAGCATCTGTTGTCCCAGCGTGGACACGCCGCGCTCGAAGCCCAGCAGCCCCATGGCCACTTTCCAGCCCTCGCCGGGAGCGCCCACGATATCCTCGGCAGCGCAGACCGCGTCGTCGAAGAAGACCTCGTTGAATTCACTGGTTCCGGTGAGCTGCTCGATCGGGCGCACGGTAACGCCGGGCTGATCCATGGCAACCAGGAAGAAGCCGAGCCCCTTGTGGGCAACGGACTCGGGATCGGTGCGGGCGATCACGAACACATACTGGGATTCATGGGCCAGCGAAGTCCACACCTTCTGGCCGCTGATGCGCCACTCCCCCGTATTTTCATCCAGCCGCGCACGGGTTTTCACGTTGGCCAGGTCGGAGCCGGCAGACGGCTCGGAATAGCCCTGGCACCAGAACTCGCGGCCCGCCCGTATGCCCGGGAGGTAGCGCTCCCGCTGCGCATCGCTGCCGAAGGCAATCAGCGTTGGCCCCATCAGGGTCTCGCCGATGTGCCCCATACGACCCGGGCCGCCGGCGCGCGCGTATTCCTCGTTGAAAATCACCTGCTGTTCCACAGTGGCAGCGCGGCCGCCGTGTTGCTTTGGCCAGCCGATACAGGTCCAGCCGCCTTCCGCCAGTTTCTGTTCCCAGGCCTTGCGCTCCTCGACAAAGGAATGCTCGTCGCCCGGACCACCGCGAAAACGGATGGGTTCGAACTCACCGCAGAGATTGTCGGCCAGCCAGCTCACCACCTCTTCGCGGAACAGCTCGTCCTCGGGACTGAAACTCAATTTCATGCAACACCTCCATCAAGCAGCTGCCGCGCGAGTCGCTCACGGTGCCAGGCTGCATCACCCAGCAGGGTTTCGGTTGACTTGGCGCGTTTGAAGTACAGCTGTATGTCGTACTCTGCCGTGATCCCGACGCCGCCGTGCAGCTGGATACCGCAACCGGCATTGAAAAATGCCGCCTCTGAGCAGTAGGCCTTGGCAATGCTCGCAGCCTCCGCCAGGCCGGAACCCAGCGGCCTGCCGGCCAGCGCCTCATCGGCAATGCAGGCCGCATAATAGGCGGCGGAGCGAGCTGCCTCGACCTTCAGCATCATGTCGGCGGCCTTGTGTTTGATCGCCTGATAGGAGGCGATGGTACGCCCGAACTGCACACGCTCCGTGGTGTAGGCCACCGAGCTGTCCAGCGACTGCTGCGCGACACCCACCTGCTCCGCAGCCAGCGCCACGGTGGCCAGGTCCAGTATCTTCGCCAGCGCGGGCCAGGCCTGACCCGCTGCGCCCATGCAGGCGTCGCCTTCAACCCGCACCTTGTCCAGCACGATACGCGCCTGCCTGCGCGTCTGGTCCATGGTGGGCAGCCACTGCCGGCTGATGCCCGCCGTGTCTGCCGGCAGCACAAACAGGCTGACGCCTGCCGTACCCGCGCTCCCCGGGTCGCGCGCGGCGAGCACGAGAATATCGGCGGTGTGTCCGTCAAGAACGTAGCGGTACTCACCGTTCAACAGGAAACCGTCACCATCGGCGGCACAGGTCGCCTGAATGGCGTCAGCATCGGGGCGACTCCCGGGCGCCATAAACGCCAGGGTGGCGGTTTTGCCGCTGGCAATCTCGCCCAGGTAGTGGCTCTGCTGTGCTTCGCTGCCGGCGACCAGCAGCGCGTTGACCGCAAAACCCACGGTGGACAGGAAGGGGGCACACAGCAACGTGCGACCCATCTGCTCCTGCATGGCCGCCAGCTCGACAAACCCCAGCCCCAGGCCACCAAAAGCTTCGGGGATGTGCAGGGCAGGCCACATCATCTCCTGACTGATCTGCTGCCAGAGCGCTTCGCTGTAGCCGCGCTCGGTCACCATCGCCTCGCGCACGGCGGCGGGGGTGGAGACCTCGGCGAGAAACGCCTCGGCGGTGTCGCGGATCATTTGCTGCTCTTCGGTAAAACGAAATTCCATGCGACCTGCCTCAGGTGCCGTAGACTTTTTGCGCCGGCACCTCACGTGCCAGCAACTGCTGTACCGCACCCGCCACTTCCTCCGGCAGCCAGCGATCCCCCTTGTCCACCGGCTCCGTGGAGCGCCAGCCGTCGGCGATGGAAATGCGTCCGCCCTCGGCCTCGAACACGCGGCCGGTCACCGCCGACGACTCGGTGGACACCAGGTAGGCAAACAGCGATGACACATTTTCCGGGGCCCAGTAGTCAAAGCTGCCGTCCTCGGGCTTGGCCATACGTTGCGCCATCTCCTCCACAGCGGTGGTCATGCCCGTGCGCGCCGCCGGCGCCACAGCATTGGCGGTGATACCGTAGCGAGCCAGCTCCGCCGCCTGGTTCAGGGTCAGCGCGGCAATGCCCGCTTTTGCCGCTGCGTAATTTGACTGACCAATCGAGCCCTGCAGGCCGGCTCCGGAGGTGGTGTTGATGATGCGCGCATCGACGGTGTTGCCCGCTTTTGACTGACCACGCCAGTAGTGCACCGCGTGTGAGCTGATACAGAAATGCCCCTTCAGGTGCACCGCCATAATCGTGTCCCACTCGGCCTCGGTCATCGAGGCGAACATGCGATCCCGGTTGACGCCGGCATTGTTGATGACGGCATGCAGGTCACCGAAGGTCTCAATGGCCTGTTTCACCGCATTCAGGCTGTCGTCGTAGTGGGTGATATCCGATGTATTTACCACGGCCTCACCGCCTGCCTTGCGGATATCATCCACCACAGCCTGCGCCGCCGTCTCATTGATGTCGTTGACCACGACTTTGGCGCCCTCACTGGCGAGCACCCGCGCGTGCGCAGCACCCAACCCACCACCGGCACCGGTGATAATTACCACGCGTCCTTCACATATCCTGCTCATGTCACAACCTCTCGATAATCGTCACGTTCGCCTGCCCACCGCCTTCACACATGGTTTGCAGGCCGTAGCGGCCGCCACTGCGCTCCAGTTCATGTAGCAGGGTGGTCATCAGTTTGGTACCGGTTGCGCCCAGCGGATGCCCAAGGGCAATGGCGCCACCGTTTACGTTGGTTTTGGCCGAGTCGTAGCCCGTGTCTTGCAGCCACGCCATCGCCACCGACGCAAAGGCTTCGTTGATCTCCACCAGATCGATGTCAGCCAGGCGCATGCCGGCGCGCTTGAGCGCGTACTCCGTCGCAGGGATCGGCGCGGTGAGCATCCAGATCGGGTCCGCTGCCCGCACGCTCATGTGCGCGATCCGTGCCCGGGGAGTCAGGTTGTAGCGTTTCAGGGCGGCCTCGGAGACGATCAACATCGCGGAGGAGGCATCACAGGTCTGGCTGGAGACGGCTGCCGTGATCGTCCCCCCTTCCTGCAGCGGCTGCAGCTCGGCCATTTTCTCCATGGTCGTCTGGCGCGGCGTTTCGTCCATTTCCACGCCGGCCAACGGCGCAATTTCCCGCGCGAAACGGCCTTCGCTGATGGCCTGCAGTGCCCGGGCATGGGATTGCAATGCAAACGCTTCCATATCGCTGCGGCTGAAGCCCCATTTGTCAGCGATCATCTGCGCGGAGTTGAACTGCGACACGGGTACCTTGCCGTAGCGGGCTACCCAGCCCTCACTCCCCGAAAACGGATCGGAGAAACCCAATGGCTCCGCTGCCAGCATGGCCGAGGAAATGGGGATCTGCGTCATGGTTTGCACGCCACCGGCAATCACCACATCGTTGACACCCGCCATGATCGCCTGCGCGGCGAAATGCACCGCCTGTTGTGAGGACCCGCACTGCCGGTCGATCGTCGTGCCGGGCACGGCTTCATCCAGCCCCGCAGCCAGCCAGCAGGTACGGGCGATATCACCGGCCAGCGGGCCAATGGTATCCACGCAACCAAACATGACGTCATCGTAATCCGCGTCCGGAATACCATTGCGCTCCACCAGGGTCTTCAGCACATGAGCCCCAAGATCCGCCCCGTGAACCCCCGCGAGCCCGCCCTTGCGGCGCCCCGTCGGACTGCGCACTGCATCTACAATATAGGCATCCGCCATGATTCTGTGTCCTCGTCTGTGTTACTGGAAGGTGGCGCCGGCACCCAGTGCCGCGCCATCCGCGAAAATCGCCGCCGCGACCTGCTGTTTGTGCCAGCCGGCATCACCCCAGGTGTTGGCCAGTGCCCAGGCTTTCTTCATGAAGATGTGCAGGTCCACCTCCCAGGTGTAACCCATCGCTCCGTGCACCTGGATGCTGTTCTTGGCAGCCAGATTGGCCGCTTCACAGGCCATCAGCTTGGCCTGGGCCACCGCCAGTCCGGCCGCCGCTGCGTCTTCCGCGACGGCGTAGGCGGCGCGGTGCACGGGCGCCTTGGCGTACTCCAGGCGCACCGCCACATTGGCCATGTGATGCTTGACCGCCTGGAAGGAACCAATCGGCTTGCCGAATTGCTTGCGATCCGCGGTGTACTGCACGGAAAGATCGATCATCCGCTGCGCCAGCCCCAGCGCCTGGGCGGCACACCCCAGTGCGCCGCGGTTCAGGGTCGCACTGCGCAGGCTCCCGGCCTGCGCCCCACTGGCTACTGCAGTCGCGCCTGCTGGCACGGCCACCGAGAACAGGCGACGACCGGGGTCGACACTCTCGTTGCGTTCGCAGCTGAACTGCCCCTGCTCCAGGGCATACCACTGCCCATCACGCTCCAGCAGCAGGAGATCCGCAACATGGGCATCCTCAACCACGAGATTCTGCTCCACCGCCGCCACGATGCGGGCTTCTCCCGTGGCGGCCAGCGGCAGCCAGCGTGCCGCCAGTTCCCCACCCAGATCTTGCAGCAGCGGCACCGCAACCAGTGCATGATTCACCAGCGGCTCCGGCAGGGCGACGTAACCGCACTCCTGGGCCAGCAGCACAAAGTCCACCGCATTCATGCCCAGGCCACCGTGTTCTTCCGGCACGGTCAGCGCGGTGAGGCCCAGCTCCGCCAGCTGCTGCCAGAGTGCAGGGTCGCGGCCGGTGTCTGTGTCCCAGCCGGCACGCAGCCGCTCGGGCGTGATTTCATTGACCAGAAAGCCGCGGACGGAATCCTGAAACAGCAACTGGTCTTCGCTGAACGTAAAATCCATGGTTACCTCGGCATACCGAGCATGCGCTCGGCGATGATGTTGCGTTGAATCTCGTTGGTGCCGGCGTAGATGGGGCCCGACTGGGAGAACAGCCAGCCGTCCAGCCAGTGGCCCACGCCGCTGGCTGCCGGCGCATGCGGCAGGAGTTCGGCGCGCGCGCCCAGGATACTCATGGCCGTGGCGTGCATATTCTGGTCCAGCTCAGACCAGAATATCTTGTTGGTAGACGACTCGGCGCCGATCTTGCCGCCCTGGCTCAGGCGGCAGGCCGTCTGGTAGGTGCTCAGGCAATAGCTCTCGGCGTCAAGATAGGCACGCATCACCGCTTCGCGAACCTGTGGATCGTGACTGACGCTGGCCTCATTGGCCCGGTACAACTCCACCAACCGGCGCGCGGTTTCCTGAAAGCGCGCCGGGGAACGTAGCATCAACCCGCGCTCGAAGCCGGCGGTGGCCATGGCGACCGCCCAGCCGGCGCCCTCCTCGCCCAGCCGATTGCTCACATCCACCTCGACGTTGTCGAAGAAAATCTCGGCGAAGCCGGGCAGACCGTCCAGCTGGGGAATCGGCCGTACCGTAATGCCCGGCGTTTTCAGGGGCACCAGGATAAAGGTAAGGCCGCGGTGGCGCTCCGACTCGGGGTCCGTGCGGAACATGCCAAACAGCCAGTCCGCCCACACGGCCCGCGTGGACCAGGTTTTCTGGCCGTTGATAATGTACTTGTCGCCCTGGCGCTGGGCCGTGGAGCGGATGGCCGCCATATCGGACCCCGCACCGGGCTCCGACCAACCCTGCGCCCAGATATCGCGGCCTTCTGCCATGGCTGGCAGGAAGCGTGCCTTCTGCTCCTCGGAGCCGTACTCCATGAGAGTGGGGCCGAGCAGGAAGATACCGTTCTGGTTGACCCGCAGCGGGGCCCCTGCGCGGTAGTATTCCTCCTCGAAGATCAGCCACTCGATCAGGTCACACCCGCGGCCCCCGAGTGCCTCGGGCCAGGTCACCATACCCCAGCGCCCCTGATTGAGGGTCGCTTCCCATTCGCGGTGCTGCTGGAAGCCCTCCTCAGTATCGAAAGTCCTGAGCGGTTCCGCGGGCACATTGGCCTTGAGCCACGCGCGAATCTCGCTGCGGAAGGCCTGTTGCTGTTCAGTAAATGCCAGTTGCATGTGTCAGTCCTGCGTTCAGAATTTGGCGTCGCGTTTTTCCACAAACGCATCGCGGGATTCCTGGGAATCGCCCACGGTGTAGGCCTCCAGCGTGAAACCCTGTTCCCAGCGATACTTGTCCTCCAGGTTGCCGTCCTCGATGCCGGTGAGCGCCTCCTTGGCCAGCTTCACCATGGCCGGTGACTTGCTGGCGATGGTGGCGGCAATGGCTCGTGCCGTCGGCAACAATGCCTCGCGGGTGACCACCTTCTCGACGGCGCCCAGGCGGTAGGCCTCCTGCGCGTCGATGAATTCGCCAGTGAAGTACATATAGCGGACTTTCTGCACCGGGAACATGCGCTGCAGGTGGGCTCCGCCGCCCATCGCGCCACGGTCGATTTCCGGCACACCGAAGCGGGCACAGTCAGACGCAATCAGGATGTCGGCGGCCCCTGCCATGCCGATGCCGCCGCCCAGAACGAAACCGTGCAAGGCGATAATGACCGGCTTCGGGTTGCGATGGATGGCGCGGAAGGTTTCGTAGTTACCCTTGTTGACGTCGACGATGCGCGTCGGCTCGGCGGCCAGTTCCTTGATATCGACTCCGGCGCAGAAGCCACGACCCTCGGCGGCAATCAATATGACGCGCACCGCGTCGTCCCGGCCCAGCGCATCGATTTCGTCGGCAATGGCGAACCAGCCGGCGCTGTCGAAAGCATTCACGGGTGGCTTGTCCAGGATCATCTCGGCGATGCCGGCCTCGATGGTGGTGTGAAACGGTTTGCTCATGATGCTTCTACCTGTCGGTACGTTGGATTAGGCGCTGACGGTGGCTCGGGCTGCGAGCGCCTGCAGTCGCGCCTCGGCCTCATCGACGATGGACTGAATCAGCTCCTCGCAGGTCAGCAGGGTGTCAATCACGCCCGCCACCTGACCGCTGGGCAGCACACCGCGGGCGGGCTCACCATCCACCATCGCTTTCTGGATAATCATCGGTGCGTTGGCCGACATGATGGCCTGGGCGGCGGTCATATCGTCACTGCGACTCATGGCGACAGCGGACTTCAGCAGGCTGACCACGCTCGCCCCGGTGTATTTGCGGAAGGCGAGACCATTGCGCATGGCGATAAGCAGTTTGCGCAGCTTGGAGGCGCGCTCGAGTTCGGCCAGCAATTCGTTCATGATCATGCGCTGCGGCATACCGTCCATGGCGCGTGAGACGATGATATCCGCCGGGTTCTTGCAATCTAGATAGCGCTGCTTGGTGGCTTCCGGCACCGGTGACTCGCGGGTCAGCAGGAAGCGTGTACCCATGGCAACACCATCCGCGCCCCAGGCCAGCGCAGCGACCAGACCGCGACCGTCCTTGAATCCACCCGCGGCGACCACCGGCACCTGGGCGCCGACGGCATCCACAACCTGCGGTATCAGCAGCGTTGTCGGCACCGCACCGGTGTGGCCGCCACCCTCACCACCCTGCACAGTGACCGCGTCCGCACCCAGCTCCACGGCTTTCACCGCATGTTTCGGCAGACCGACTGTCGGCATGCAGATCACGCCGGCGTCTTTGAGCCGGCGAATCATCTCGGGGCCCGGCGAACGCGAATA
This sequence comes from uncultured Haliea sp., assembly GCF_963973825.1. NCBI lineage: Bacteria > Pseudomonadati > Pseudomonadota > Gammaproteobacteria > Cellvibrionales > Halieaceae > Haliea > uncultured Haliea sp. Next base: position 228,576 of record NZ_CAXBAE010000004.1, on the reverse strand, counting down.
ACTCACGGCGCGCACCCCGTGCCGAATCACCATGTCGATGATGTCCGATGCATTGGGCTGATACATGTGGAAGTTCACGCCAAAGGGCCGGTCGGTAAGCGCCTTGACCTGGAGAATGTCGCGCTCCATCTCCTCCGGCGGAATGGTCGCGCCGGCCAGGAAGCCGAAGCCGCCGGCATTGCAGCTGCCGGCGACCAGCCGGGGATCCGCCACCCACCCCATCGCGGTTTGCACGATGGGGTAGCGGCAGCCTAGCAGTTCGGTCAGTCGAGTGGTGAGCATGGCAGTGCCTCAGGCCCGGATTCCGGGCGGGTTGTCAGCGATTTGTGCAGCGCGCTGGTTGTGCGGATCCAGAGCCGCGATGATCGCCAGCTGTTCAACGGTCGGCGCCGGGGTTGTCGGCACCTCCGCCGGGACGGCAATGGGGTATGCGGTGTTTTCCTGCACCTCCTCGACCGTCACGCCCGGGTGCAGGGAGAGCAGGCGAATCTGGTGATTCGGTCCGCCGAAATCCATCACGCAGAGGTTGGTCACGACACGGCGGATGTCAACGTCATCCAACGAGCGACCCCGCGGCAGTCGCGCCGGGTTATAACCGATGGAGGAGACGAAATCACACTCCCCGTCCATGAAGACCCGCGTGTTGTGCCCGGGCACAAAGAAGCTGTTGGCGTGGCAAATGGAGTTGCCGGGAAAGCCGCGCGCGCCCAGCATCATCACCTTGGGCTGCTGATAGGTGCCACCCAGCGCCGACGTATTGGTCTGGCCAAAGCGATCGATCTGGGTCGGCCCGAGCATGGCGTGGCGCTTGCCGCTCCATACGTTATCGAATATTCGCGAAAAGCCCATCCATGTTTCATTGGCCTGCTGGAAGTCGGCCGGGCGCTTGCCCAGCGGGTTGGGTTCGCTGAGCAGAAACGCCTCGGAATCCGTCATCATGAGATCCGGGTTGAAGGTTTTCATGGCCAGGCTGGCTGCCAGCCGAGGAATCACGCCGATACCTGTGGCCAGTACTTCCCCGTCGTGACGGAAGGCTTCGGCGGCGGCGACAATGCACAGTTCGGCAAGGGTGTAATCGGTTGCTACAGTTGACATGCGATAGTCTCCCCGGGCGTATCAGTAGGTGGGCAGCGCAAGTGCGCGAATGGCATCCAGCCCACCCACGTTGCGCTGGTATTCGGCCTCATCGGCCCCCAGGTATGTGTTCAGGTAGCTCTCTATCCCACCGTCCTTGGCGGAGGCGTTATAGGCCTTGAAGTGCGCCACATCGAAACCGTACAGCGGGTTGCATGACGTGGGGTGAGCACCGCCGGGAATCTCCACGATGGCACTGGTGGCAGCGCGCTCCCAGAACACCTCGCGAGCCCGTGCGGGGTCGGCAAAAAACGTGGTATCGACCAGCTCATCACAGGACACGATGGTGGTTTTCGCGGCGCGCGCAAACCAGTCGTCGAGATAGTGGTCGGGGCCGGATATCTGGCACACACCGCGAAAATCCGCGCGATCGACATGAATCAGCGACACGTCGAGGTTCAAGGCCGGCATCGCCACCCACTCTTTATCATCGTAGGGACTGTCAACCAGCTTGATATCCGGGTTCTGCTTGATGATGTCGGTACCCAGGCCAACCGCCGTGGGGATGAAGGGCAGGCCCCAGGCGGCTGCACGCAGCCCCAGCAACATCATGCCCTCGTCGATCTCCATCACCTCGATGGACCCGCTCTGGCGGGCCTGACGGAAGTAAGGTTCCAGCGGAATGAAGTCCAGGGACACGAAGGCGAAAACCAGCTTTTTCACTTTGCCCGCGGCACAGAGCATGCCGACGTCGGCGCCGCCGTAGGCGACTACCGTGAGGTCCTTCACGTCCGAGCGGAGAATTTCGCGCACCAGCGCCATCGGCTTGCGCCGTGGCCCCCAGCCGCCGATACCCACGGTCATGCCGTCTTCGATTTGTGCCACCGCATCGCGGGCACTGAGCCGTTTATCCATGTTGCATTCCTTCAGCTGACGATCCGCGCCATGCGGTAATCGTGTTTGACAAAATTGACCCCAAGCGTGCTTTCCGTACGCCGCACACCGGGAATTCCACTGATACGCTGGTGCACGAACTCCGCAAGGTGTTCGTTGCTGCGCACCATGGTGATGGCCAGCAGGTCGGAACGACCGAGCATCTCACCCACGAAGCCCAGCTCTGCGATCCCCGACAGCGCCTGTGCAACCGCCTGTACCTGGTGACTGCGCTCGACCTCTATCCAGATATACGCCAGTGCGCCGTTGCGAAAGCGGTCGATGTTGGTGACGGCGGTGATGCGAATCTGTCGCTCCTCTTCCATGCGCTTGACCCGGGCCCGCACCGTGCCCTCAGTGACACCGAGATCGGTGGCAATCTGTCGATTGCTGATACGGGCATCCTCAGACAGCCGCGCCACAATCTGCCGGTCGATCGCGTCCAGGCGCCGACGGGTCATGCGCCTGCACCCCGATCAAAGGGTACCCAATCGGGCTGGTTCTTCAGTACGTTAACCGCCAGCGCCGGCGTCAACCGGCGCACGCCCGGCATGGTCGCGATGCGCTCGTGCAGCAGCCGATGCAGTGCCACCTGATCCTCGGCTGCCATCAGGATTTCTATATCCTGGGCGCCGACCACAACGTTGACCGAGAACACCTCGGGCACGCCGGCAAGCTCCCGCGCGACATCCTCCGGCGAGCGGTTTTCGACCTGTACGCCAATGGCCAGCAACATGCCGAACCCCGCCGCCTCAATGTCGGTGACGGCTACCACGCGCATGGTGCGTGACTCCTCCAGGCGCCGCACCCGTGCCCGCACAGTCGCCTCAGTAAGTGCGAGCTCTCGCGCGATGGACCGGAAAGGCAGGCGACCATCCGTGCGCAACAGGGCAATAATCGCATGGTCCGTCTCGTCCAGCTCAATCTGGGATGCGCGCTCCATTCGCTGCTCCTGGCCAGCCATCAGCGGGCTAACCCCGCTCCGCCGCCATGCGCTGGCGCAGCTCGTTCTTCAGCACCTTGCCGCCGGCATTCATGGGCAGCTCCTCTACAAACCGCACAAAGCGCGGCACTTTGTAGTTCGCCATGTTCTCCCGCGCCCAGGCAATGACGGCAGCCTCGTCCAGCGCCGCGCCCGGGGCCGGCACAATCCATGCGCAGGCGACTTCGCCCATCCGCTCATCCGGCACGCCTATCACCGCGGCCCGCGCGACCCCGGGCATGCTGTGCAGGCTGTTCTCGATTTCAGCGGGGTAACAATTGAAGCCCCCCACAATGAACATGTCCTTGATGCGGTCGGTGATGCGCACGTAGCCGTCTTCATCCATCACCCCCACATCGCCGGTCTTCAACCAGCCATCCGCGGTGATCGTGCGCGCGGTTTCCTCCGGATTGTCGAGGTAGCACTGCATGACGTTGTAGCCGCGGCACCAGATTTCCCCCTCGGTACCGGCAGGGACCGGGACGCCGTCGGCGTCAACACACTGCATTTCCACACCTTCCATGGCGCGCCCGGAGCTGTGTGAAATGCGCTCAGCGCTGTCCTCGGGGCGGCAGATGGAGATGACGCCGCAGGATTCGGTGAGCCCGTAGGCGGTCACCACCACCTTGAAACCCAGCTCACTGCGCATCCTCTCAATCAGGGACACCGGCACCGGTGCGGCACCGGTCACCGCCAGCCGCAGACTGGAAAGGTCGTAATCCGCGCGCCGTGGATGGCTGAGCAGGGACTGGTAGATGGTGGGTGGACCGGGAATGACCGATACCCTGTCCCGATGAATCTGGCCGAGCACCGCATCGAGGTCAAACTGCTTGACCGGTAGAATGCGCGCCCCGGTGATGGCGGCTGCGAGCCAGCCCGCCTTGTACCCGAAGGAATGGAAAAACGGGTTTATAATCAGGTAGTTATCTTCACTGGTCAGGCCGACCGTCGCGCTCCAGGTGGCAAACGCGCGGATATTCTGCCCGTGGCTGGTGACCACGCCCTTGGGTTGGCCCGTGGTGCCTGAGGTGAACAGGATATCCAGGGTGTCGTCGGGGCGCAGTTGGTTCTCGCGGGCCTCAACCTCCGCCAACGGCACACTGTCGCCACGGGCGAGGAAGTCCGTCCAGGCTGTGTCATCGCCGGCATCGCCCTCGAACAGCACGGTGCCCTGCAGGTCAGGCAAGTCCTCCCCTGACAGCATCGCCGGGTACCGCATGCCGAGGAACTCACCTACCGTGAACAGCCAGCGGGCGCCGCTGCGACGCAGGATGAACCCGGCTTCCGCACCTTTCAGACGTGTGTTCAGGGGAACCAGCACACCGCCTATGGATTGGGCGCCCATGGCCGCGACAATCCACTGCCACATGTTGGGCGCCCAGATGGCAATGCGTTCACCGTGACCCAGGCCGACGGCCAGGAATGCGCGGGCAGCCTGCAGCCTGGCGGCATCCAGTTCGGCGTAGGTGAGCGATACAGGGCCGTCGCTGATCGCCACCCGTTCGGGCAGGGACCGTGCAGTGGCGGCGACAACCTGCGGCAATGTACGCTGTTGTGACTCGGTGTTGACCATGGCGGCACGTGCAAACTTGGAACTCGGGCCACAATACTAGTCAGTGAAACACGGTTTTACAACCGAAATTCGTAATTATCGGCGCAACAAACTACGCATAATGAAATCGCGCCCCTCCGGCACCGGTGGGGCGCGAGGGGCGCCTACTGACCCGGGAAGCTGTAGTCCTTGAACTGCTCACGCAGCGAGACCTTGTGGATCTTGCCGGTAGCGCCGTGTGGCAGCTCATCCACAAACTCGACAGCATCCGGCTTCCACCAGGTCGCCACCTTCCCTTCGAACCACGCCAGCATGTCTGCAGCTGACAGGTCCTGCCCGTCGCCCTTGCGCACGACGATCAGCAAGGGGCGCTCGCTCCACTTGGGGTGGTAATGGCCGATGACCGCCGCCTCTGCGACCTTGGGGTGACTCATCGCAACGTTTTCCAACTCGATCGACGAAATCCACTCACCGCCGGATTTGATGACATCCTTGGTGCGGTCCGTAATGGCCATGTAGCCGTCGGGGTCGATGGTGGCGACGTCGCCGGTTTCGAACCAGCCCGCTTCCGCGTGCGCACCGTCGGCATCGCGCTTGTAGTAACCCGAACAGATCCAGGGGCCGCGCACTTTCAGTGAGCCGTAGGCCTTGCCATCCCAGGGCAATTCCTCGCCGTCATCGCCGACAATCTTCATTTCCACGCCGAAGATGGCCCGCCCTGCCTTCAGGCGACGCTTGCGATAGTCCTCCTCGCTGAACCGCTCACGCTCACTATCGCTGGCGTTGATGCTGCCCAGGGGACTCATCTCGGTCATCCCCCACCCGACCCGGGTTACCACACCGTAGCGGTCAAACTCCTCCGCAATGGCCAGGGGGCAGGCGGCGCCGCCCACCACGATGCGCTTCAGGGATTCCACCTGCTTACCCGTTGCCTTGAGGTGTGCGAGCAGGGCCAGCCAGACGGTGGGCACACCGGCCGACATGGTCACCTGTTCCTCGTTGATGAGGGCGGAGAGGGTTTCGCCATCACCCATCTTGTTCCCCGGGAACACCAGCTTGGAGCCCGCCATGGGGCAGGAGTACGGGTTGCCCCAGGCGTTGACATGGAACATCGGGACAATGGGCAGCACGACGTCACTGGCCGAAAGGCCCATGGCGTCGGGCATCATGGTGGCGTAGGCATGCAGCATGGTTGAGCGGTGGGAATACAGGACGCCCTTGGGGTTACCCGTCGTACCTGAGGTGTAGCACAGGGCGCAGGCGTCACGCTCATCCAGCTCCGGCCATTCGAAGTCGCTGCTGGCGCCGTGAATGAGTGTCTCGTAGCAGATGGCATTGGGCAGCGTGGTCTCCGGCATGTGCTCGGCATTGGTGAGCACCACCCAGCCTTCAACCCCCGGGCACTCCGGGGCCAGCTTCTCCGCCAGCGGCACAAAGTCGGGGTCAATAAACACATAGCGGTCTTCCGCGTGGTTGATGATATAGACCAATTGCTCAGGAAACAGCCGCGGGTTGATGGTGTGGCAGACGAAGCCGCTGCAGGCAGAGGCGTAATAGGTTTCCAGGTGCCTGTAGTCGTTCCAGGCCAGGGTCCCGATGCGATCGCCGCGCTGCAGGCCCCAGGGGCCCATGGCATTGGCGAGCTGGCGGGTACGCACGAAAGCCTCGCGATAGGTATATCGATGACGCGGGTTGTCGCGGGTGACCGAGACGATTTCCTGGTCGCCATTAACCCGCTCCGCATGCTGAATGATCGAAGTAATCAACAGCGGCATATCCATCATCAAACCGTGCATTGGGATTTTCTCCTTTTATCGTGACGGGACTCGTTGAGTGCGAATTGTAGTCATTTGCGCTGAGGATAACACCGCTCGCGGCCCCAGAATGTCAAAAACCGGCAGGGGCTCGCCGTCTGCAGGCGCAGCCTGTCTGCACGTGCCATAGCGGGAATGTTATAGTCATCCCATAACAGTAAATACAGGTGCCGGCGACCGCATGCCCACCCCCGCAACGCTTCTCGGACTCGCCCTCGCCTACGTCTGCATTCTTTTTGCCGTCGCCTGGAAAGCAGATCGCGACGCATCGGTACAGGCTACACCCATCAGGCGGCCCGCCTGGAACGGGCTGGTCTATGCGCTATCACTCACCGTCTACTGCAGCTCGTGGACATTTTACGGTGCGGTGGGCAGTGATGCCCAATCCGCCTGGAGCCATGCGCCCATTTATCTCGGGCCGATACTGGTCTTCCTGTTCGGCTGGAGCCTGGTGCGACGCCTGATCCGGCTTGGCGAGCGGCATCGGGTGACGTCCATCGCCGACTACATCGGCGCGCGCTATGGCAAAAGGCAGTCGCTGGCAGTGCTGGTCACCCTGGTTGCTGCCGCGACGGTCCTCCCCTATGTCGCCCTGCAATTCAAGGCATTGGCCCAGGCCTGGAGCGTGATCTCCGGCGGCACACCGGGTAGTGCGCAGAGCGGCTCCGACACGGCGCTGTTCACCGCAGTGGTACTGGCGGTGTTTACGCTGCTGTTCGGCACGCGCCGCCTGGACGGCCGTGAACGGCATCGCGGTGTCATGGCAGCCATTGCTCTTGAATCCGTCGTGAAACTGGCCGCCTTTGCGCTGATCGCTGCGCTCGCAGGGCTGCAACTGATGCAGGCCGCGGAACCGTCAATGCTGCCGGCGGCAACAGGCCGCCGCGCACTCAACCTGAACGCTGACTTCTTCGCGCAAGTGCTGATCAGTGGACTGGCGATCCTCTGTCTGCCGCGCCAGTTCCATGTCACCGTGGTCGAAGCGCAGGAAGGCACTGACACCCGCTATGCCCGTTGGCTGCTACCGCTGTACCTCGCGCTGTTCATGGTGCTGGTCATACCCATCAGCCTCACCGGCGCGCGCCTCTTCGCCGGGCTGGACGACGCCAATCCGGACACCTGGGTGCAGTCGATTCCACTGGCCCTTGGCTCCGGCTGGGCGACAACGGCAGCGTTTATCGGGGGTATCTCCGCCGCGACAGGTATGGTGATCGTGGCAACGGTGAGCCTCGCCATCATGATTACCAATGAAGTCATCGCACCCGTGCTGGTGCGATTGCAGCGCAACTCACCGGCGGCCATCCTGCACCTCGGTGACAGGCTGCGACGTACGCGGCAGCTGACAATACTCGGCATGATGCTGGTTGCCTGGGCTGTCGCGCGCGAAGTGATGAGCCTGCCGTGGCTGGCTCAAATCGGCTTCCTCTCATTCCTCGCCGCGGCACAGCTGGCACCCGCGCTGCTGGCCGGGCTCTACTGGCGGCGCGCTCACGGGGTGGCCATCACCATCGGGTTGATCGCCGGTCTGCTGCTGTGGCTGTACTGCGGCGTACTGCCGGCCCTGCTGCCTGCCGCACATCCGTGGTTATTGGAGGGCCCCTGGGCACTGGCCATGCTGCGTCCCAACGCGCTGCTGGGCTTCGCCCATGATGCGCCATTGGCCTATGCGACCGCACTGAGCCTGACCGCCAACAGCCTGTGCGTCATCAGCCTGTCGCTACTCCTGCGCCAGTCGGCGGTAGACGCACGCCAGGCCGAACTCTTCCTTGGCACGCAAGACAGCCAACCCGACCCGCGCCGCAGTGATTTCAGCCTGAGCCTGATTCGCGGTGGGCAGCTGCAGGGACTGCTCGTACCCTTCCTCGAAGCAGACAAGCTGCACCGCCTCTGGCAGGGCTTTGAGGACCGCTACGAACAGCGCATCCTGCCCGGTGACCGCACTCCGCAGTTCGCGGTCAATGAGGTGGAGGCGGTGATTGCCAGCATGATCGGCAGCACGTCGGCCAACAAAGCCCTGATGGAGCTGGAGAGCAGCCAGCAGCTGGGCTACGCAGACCTCGCCAGCATGGTCAGCGACGCCAGCCGCCTCAACACGTTCAACCGCGAACTGCTGCAGACCACTGTCGAAAACATGATCCAGGGTATTTCCGTGGTGGACAGCCAGCTGCGGCTGGTCGCCTGGAACCAGACCTACCAGCGCATGTTCGGCTACCCCGAACGGCTGTTGTACGTGGGCTGTCCGATCGAACGGATCTATCGATTCAACGCTGAACGCGGCATCCTCCAGGCCAATGACGACACACCCATCGAGCAGCAGATTGCGCGGCGTCTGCAATGGCTGCGCGATGGCAGTGCCTACCGTCTGGAGCGCACGCTACCCGATGGCAAGGTTATCGATATCCGCGGCAACCCGATGCCCAACGGCGGATTTGTCACGACCTATATCGACATCACCGACTACCGGGCAATGCTGGCCGAACTGGAGGACACCAAGAGCGAGCTGGAGCTCAAACTGGCTTCCGGCTCCGAATCACTGAGCCGCAGCAATGCACTGTTACGGCAGGAAAACCGGCTGCGGGCGCAGGTTGAGGCTCAACTGCGGGATGCGCATCTGAGCAAGAGCCGCTTCATGTCGGCGACCAGCCACGACCTGCTGCAGCCGATCAACGCGGCACGCCTGTTTGCCGCCAGCCTGGCTACACGACTGACAGCCGACAGCGATGCCAGCGGCACACTGCAACAGATTGACCGCTCCCTGCACCGTGCAGAGCAGCTGATCGCCGAACTGCGGGAGATCGCCCGCCTCGACTCGGGTGCCTACACACCGAAGCTACGCGATTTTCCGGTACAGCAGCTGCTGCAGACGCTGCAGGACGAATTTGCTCCACGCAGCGCGGAGCGCGGCTTGCAGCTCACGGTCGTCGCCAGCTCCTGCTGGCTGCATTCAGATGAAACACTGCTGCATCGCATTCTGCAGAACCTGCTGTCCAACGCTGTGCGCTATACCCAGCGGGGCCGCATTCTGCTCGGCCTGCGCCGACGCGGCGACAGCGTGGAACTGCAGGTTTGGGACACAGGGCCCGGCATCGCCGAGGCGGATCAGGTGCGGGCCTTCACCGAATTTGAACGGCTCGGCGGTCACGGCCCCGAGGGTGACGACGGCCTGGGGCTGGGCCTCGCCATCGTCCAGCGCTATGCGGATCTACTGGAGCATCCCCTGCGACTGGTGTCCACACCCGGCCAGGGCACGCTGTTCGGCCTGAGGGTCCCGACGGCTGCGCCGCAAGCGCTACCGGAACACGTGCCGCCTTCGCCGGGCGACCTCGCTGGCGTCACCGTCCTGTGCATGGACAACGAACCCTTGCTGCTGGAGGGCATGGCCGAATTGCTGCGCGGCAATGGCGCCCGGGTGCTGACCTGCAGCGATGCCGCGGGGCTGCAGGCACATTTTGCGGCAGGCGAAGCTCCCGGCCTGCTGCTGGTCGATTACCATCTGGACAATGGCGATAACGGCGTCGCCGCACTCAGCGTGCTGCAAACGCTGCACGGCCTGCCACCGGTCATTGTTGTTTCAGCGGACGACGCGCCTGCTGTGCGCGACAGCGTGCGGCAGGCAGGCCACCGCTTCCTGCCCAAACCGGTAAATCCACAACGCGTGCTGGCCCTGATTCTGGCCTTGCTGGGACGTTAGCAGCCTGTCGGACCTGGGCTCATCTGCTGCGGCTGATGCACTAAGTCCGACAGGCTGCTAGACGTCCTCCGCGGCCTCTACCGAGAGGCTGGCAAGCGCCAACACCGCCTGCGTGCGGGAATGCACGCCCAGTTTGCGAAAAATCTCGGTCATGTGTGCCTTCACCGTCGCCTCTTTCACCTCCAGGTGCCCCGCGATCTGCTTGTTCAGCAAACCCTCAACCAGCATGGACGCCACCCGGAACTGCTGCGGCGTGAGACTGGACAGAGTGTCGGCAACATCAAGTGCCTGCAGGCGCGCGCCCTTTTGACCCACGGAAAGCCCGGGGTGCAATCCACGTGCTCCGGCCATCACCGCTTCCATGCAGCGCTGCATTTCCTCGATACCCGCAGACTTGGACAAAAACGCGGCTGCGCCGTGATCCAGTGCGCGTCGCACGGTATCCGGCTGGGCATTGGCCGATACCATCACCACCGGCACACCGGGCAGCTGGCCACCGACCCAGCACAGCGCTGAAAAACCCAGCGCTCCGGGCATGTGCAGATCCAGCAACAGTAAGTCGAGGCCCTGTTCCGCCTGGGCTGCCTGCTGCAGCTCGGCAACATTGGCCGCCAGCAACAGGCGGTGCTGTGGAAACGCGCTGGCGACGACCTGCTCCAGGGCAGCACGAAAAAGTGGGTGATCGTCAGCGATCAGGATACTGCGTCGAGACACGTGGCCTCCGGTTCTTGTTATTGATTATTCGACTTAAGTCGAAAATGCCGCGCGGCTTTGACCAAGGTCCAATGGGCCTCTGGTCTGGTCAAGGGTACAACATGCACGTCACACAGAATAATAGCTAGAGGATCTGCATACCATGCCCACGCGAAAACTGATTGCCACACTACTCGCCACACCGCTGGCGCTACTGCCCTTCAGCGCCTCCGCTGAAGATCTCGCGGCACGCATCGCCCTGCTTGAGCAGCAAATCGCCGAATTGAAGGCACTGGTCGTCGACCAGCAGGCCGCCGGCGAATCCACTCGTGAAGAACTGGAGACCCTGCGGCCTGTGCGCAAGGGCACCCGCTTCGGCTACGGCGGCTACATCCAGCTCGATGCCATCACCTCCCGGTACAGTGAAGGCAAGCCGACCAATGATCTGGTGGACGACTTTCTGGTCTCGTCTTTGATCCCGGTTGAACCGGCATCTGGCGATGGCGAGGCCGCCACCAGCACCAAGCTGCACGCCCAGTCATCGCGATTCTTCTTCACCACTCGGACGCCAACGGCGCAGGGCAGCATCGACACACGTATCGAGCTGGACTTTATGTTAAGCCCGGGAGGCGACGAGCGTATCTCCAACTCCTGGAACCCGCGCCTGCGCCACGCCTATATCAACTGGGACATGGGCGAGGGACGCTCACTGCTGGCGGGGCAGAGCTGGTCTACCTTCTTCAACGTGGGCGCCCTGCCCGACCTGCTCGACTTCGTCGGCCCCGTCAGCACCATTTTCGTCAGGCAGCCGCAAGTGCGCTGGACCGAGGGCAATTTCCAGTTTGCGCTGGAGAACCCGGCGACCCGAATCGATGAGCTCAGCGATACCGGGGTGAACCGTCGCCTGGACAACGCAGAGACCATTCCAGACCTGATTGCGCGCTACAACGGCACCGCCGGTGACCTCAGCTGGACACTGGCAGCCATGGGACGCCAGCTCGGCTACGAGAGCCGCCTGAACAGTGGCGAAAAACTGGCCAGCGACGACACCTGGGGGTACGGCCTCAGTCTTGCGGGCAAATGGCAGCTGGCAAACGGCGATATGCGCTTCATGCTCAACCAGGGCTCTGCACTGGGCCGCTATATGGGCCTGAACACATTCGACGATGGCTACATCGACAGTAACGGCGACATCGACACCATTGCGCAGTGGGGTGCCATGCTCGCCTACCAACACGCCTGGAGCGCGCAGTGGCGCAGCACCTTCGCCCTGTCGGCCTCTGCAGCCGACAACCCGTCGATCGGTGAATACGCCACCGCCGGCCAGCTGGCAAAACGCTATGAATCCGCCCACGCCAACCTGAACTGGCTGCCACATCCCGGCCTGCAGCTGGGTGGGGAACTGATTTACGCGCGCAAGGAACTGGAGGATGGTCGCTCGGGTGATCTGAGCCGCCTGCAATTTGCCATGAAGTACGCCTTCTGATGGCGCTATCGACCAAGGTCCAACAGCGACGCAGCGATACCCGGTGCTATAGTCCGGCTGCCTGCGACGATAACAACAGCAATGGAGAGTCCCCATGTCACGTTTAACCGAGGCCCAGGCGCTGGCCTATTGGCGCCGCAATCTTGCCCTGATGTTCAAACTTCTGGTGGTCTGGTTCGTGGTGAGTTTCGGCTGCGGCATCCTGTTTGTCGATGTGCTCAACCAGATCCAGATCGGTGGTTACAAGCTCGGCTTCTGGTTCGCCCAGCAGGGCTCCATCTACGTGTTCGTACTGCTGATTTTTTACTACACGCGCAAGATGGGCAAGCTCGACCGCGAATTCAACGTAGAAGAAGACTAGGGGCCGCCTCATGGAACTGCAAACTCTGACTTACCTCGTGGTTGGCGCCAGCTTCGCGCTGTACATCGGCATTGCGATCTGGTCGCGCGCCGGCTCCACCAAGGACTTTTATGTCGCCGGTGGCGGTGTGCATCCCGTCGCCAACGGCATGGCCACGGCGGCAGACTGGATGTCCGCCGCCTCATTCATCTCCATGGCCGGCATGATCGCCTTCATGGGCTATGGCGGCTCCGTGTTCCTGATGGGCTGGACCGGCGGCTTCGTTATTCTCGCCATGTTTCTGGCACCCTACCTGCGCAAGTATGGCAAGTTCACGGTACCTGAATTCATCGGCGACCGTTTTTACTCGAAAGCAGCGCGCGCGGTGGCGGTGGTGTGTCTGATCATCTGCTCCGTCACCTACGTGATAGGCCAGATGAAGGGCATCGGCGTTGCCTTCTCGCGCTTCCTCGAAGTTGACTACGGCACCGGGTTGCTGGTGGGCATGTGCATTGTGTTCTTCTACGCGGTGCTGGGGGGCATGAAAGGCATCACCTACACGCAGATTGCACAGTACTGCGTGCTGATCATGGCCTATACCATTCCCGCTATATTCATCAGCCTGAACCTGACCGGAAATCCCTTCCCGCAGTTGGGCCTCGGCAGCACACTGACCGGCACAGACACCTATCTGCTCGATAAGCTGGACCAGATGGTGATGGAGCTGGGCTTCAACGAGTACACCACGGAATACCGGCTGAGTGGCCTGAACATGTTCGCCTACACGGCGTCACTGATGATTGGTACCGCCGGCCTGCCCCACGTCATCATCCGCTTCTTTACCGTGCCGAAAGTACGCGACGCGCGCAGCTCTGCCGGCTGGGCACTGTTGTTCATTGCCATCCTCTACACCACAGCACCCGCCGTTGCCGGCATGGCCCGCCTGAACCTGATGCAGACCATCGAACCGACGCCCGGTGAATACCTGGTATATGAAGAGCGCCCCGACTGGTTCCGCAACTGGGAAACCACCGGTCTGCTGGCCTTCGAGGACAAGAACCAGGATGGCCGCATCCAGTACAGCGCCGACCCTGCGGTCAATGAAATGGTGACCGTGGATAACGACATCATGGTACTGGCCAACCCGGAAATTGCGCAGCTGCCCAACTGGGTGATCGCGCTGGTGGCTGCCGGCGGCCTCGCTGCCGCCCTGTCCACGGCGGCCGGGCTGTTGCTGGCCATTGCCTCGGCCATCTCCCATGACCTGCTGAAAGGGATGATAGCGCCGGGCATTTCCGAACGCGCCGAGCTGCGTGCCAGCCGGGTCGCCATGGCCGCCGCGATCGCCGGGGCAGGTTATCTGGGCTTCAACCCGCCGGGGTTTGCCGCGGGCACCGTGGCGCTGGCATTCGGGCTCGCCGCTTCCTCCATCTTCCCGGCCTTGATGATGGGCATCTTCTCCAAGCGCACCACCAAGGAGGGCGCAATTGCGGGCATGGTCGCAGGCATCGGGGTAACCCTGTTCTACGTGTTCCAGCACAAGGGTATTATGTTCATTGCTTCGACCGCGTTCCTCGGTGACATGCCGGCCAACTGGTTCCTGGGGATTGAACCCAATGCCTTCGGCGCGGTAGGTGCAATCGTCAACTTCACCGTGGCCATGCTGGTCAGCCGCGTCACCAGCGCACCGCCGGAGTCGGTACAGGAACTCGTGGAGCATATCCGCGTACCCGCTGGCGCCAGCGCCGCACACGACCACTGAGAGCAGGAGAAAAGCCGATGCTCAGCAACCGACACGTCATCATCGCACTACTGGTGGCCCCGTTGCTGTCCATCGGTGCGTGGTTTGCCGTGGGTCAACTGGTCGGAGAGCAGCCTCACCTGGCTGAAGCGGGTCGCGACTACCCACTCATTGCCAAGAGCAACTGTCGCTACGACAGCGGCCGCTGTGCACTGACCAACGGCAACCTGGAGCTTGAAATCGACGTACAGGCCCGAAGCTCTGGCTGGCAACTGCGGCTGCAGGCGTCACACCCCCTGGAGGGCGCTGTCGTGGCCATTGAGGAAGCCGGTAGCACGGCCGAACCGCGAGCCATGCGCCCCGATGAATCAAGCCCCCAACGCTGGGTGCTGAACCTGCCTGCACTACCCGGCGAAGGGGCGAGACTGCAACTGGTGGCCGCCGCAGGCGGCAGCCGCTACTTCGCAGACACGGGTTCGGATTTTCTGCAACGCTTCCGCACGCCGGGGCCCTGACTGTGGCCGCAGGCGATGACGCGCCCACCGTGCCACGAGCGCCCGTGGATCTGGCACCGATCGCGGATTTTCTCGCCAGCACACTGCCCTTCGACCGGCTTTCTCCCGCAGAGCTGGCGGACCTGCTGACGTCGGTTGCCATCAGCTATCACACCCACGGCGAATCTTTTGATGCCGGCTCCGAGCCACGCGGCTTGCGCATACTGCGCAGCGGTGCCGTCGACCTGCGCGATGCAGACGACACCCTGCTGGATCGCCTGGGCGAAGGCGAGAGCTTTCACATTGGCGGCCTGAACGCCGAACGCGGCGAGGTGCGGGCCTGCGTGATCGAGGATGCGCTGGTGTATTTTCTCCCGGACAGCGCCTACCAGGCACTGCGCCAGGCACACCGGGATATCGATCGGCATTTCAGCAGCCAGCGCAGCCGCCGACTGCGGCGCGCCGCGCGCTACCAGCCATCCCCGAACGCCCTGCTGCAGAGCATCCGTGACTACATGAGCACGGACCTGCTCACCGTCTGCGGCAGCGACACCCTGCAGGCTGTGGCCCGGGCCATGACGCAAAGGCGCGTCTCCTCGGCGCTGGTACTCGATGACGGCCGCCTGCAGGGCATTATTACCGACCGGGACTTGCGGGCCCGGGCGTTGACGACGGCACTGCCTGCCGACACGCCCATTGCCAGCATCATGACAACTCAGCTGGAAACAGTGGAAGCGGACTGCACCCTGTTTGATGCAACGTTGCTGATGACCCAGCGTGGCTATCACCACCTGCCCGTCGTGGAAGGGGGCCGCCTCGCGGGCATGATCACCACGTCAGACCTGATACTCGCGCGCCAGAATGACCCGGTGTATCTCGTACAACATATCTCCAGGCAGGACAGCGCCGAGGGTATCAGGACGTTGCTGACAGGCATGCCGGCGCTGGTGGTGCAATGGAGTCAGTCCGGCATGCACGCGCATCAGGTCAGCCGCGTCCTCACTGCCATATCGGATGCCGTGACCGTGCGCCTGATTCAGCTGGCAGAAGCCGAACTGGGGCCTGCCCCTGCGGCGTGGTGCTGGGTCGGATTCGGCTCCCAGGCGCGCGCCGAGCAGCTGTTTGGCGCCGATCAGGACAATGGCATGATTTTCGCCGATGAGACACAGCCTGAACACGCTGGCTGGTTTGCCGATCTGGCGCGGCGCGTCTGTGACGGCCTGCAACTCTGCGGCTACCCATACTGCCGCGGCGAAATCATGGCAACCACGGACAGTTGGCGGCAACCGCTGCACCGCTGGCAGGATACTGTGCGCGGCTGGACCACCACCCCCTCTCCAGCGGCGGTGATGCGTGTCAGCATCTTCTTCGACCTGCGGCCCATCTACGGCGAGGAAAACCTGTGCGAGCGTCTCCAGGAGGTGATGCTGCAGGAGGCGTCGGGCAACTCCATTTTTCTTGCCGCGCTGGCCGCAAACGCCCTGGAGAGCCGGCCACCGCTGGGGATGTTCCGCCGTTTCGTGGTGGAGCGCAACGGCGAGCACCGCGACGCGGTGGATGTGAAAAAACGCGGGGTGTTGCCAATCACCGAGATCGTGCGGCTGCACGCGCTGGCTCATCGCATACCCGCCGTCAACACGGAAGAGCGGTTGCGGGCGCTGGCGCGGGAGAAGAAGATGACCATGGGCGACAGCCGCAACCTGGCCGATGCCCTGCACTGCATTCAAGAGCATCGCCTGCAGCACCAGTGCCAGCAGATCATGTCGGGAGAAACACCAGACAATTTCCTGAAACCGCACGGGCTGCCGACACTGGCGCGCGAGCAGCTGCGCGATGCCTTCACCCTGATCGACGAATCACAGGCCGCCATGCGCCAAACCTACCGGGCGGGCATGGGCTGATGTGGCTGCGGCTGCGCCGCTTGCGCCGGCGGCAGGCCGCGGGAACGCCGTTGGCGGCATGTTGGCAACACCCTACTCCACCCGGCCGGACCGCCTGCAGAGAAACACCGTTTCTGGTCTGTGACGGTGAGATGTCCTCCCTGGACCCCGCGACGGGTGCGCTGCTAAGCCTCGGCTGGGTTGCCATCGAGCACGGCGCCATCCAGGTCGCCAGTGCGCGCCACTACCTGATTGCCGGAGAGCAGGCTGTTGGCCAGAGCGCCACCATTCACCATATCCACGACCGGGAACTGGCCCAGGGCGCGCCCGCCTCGACGGTCCTGGAAGCGTTCCTGCAGGCCGCGGCCGGCCGCGTGCTCGTGTTTCACCACGCCGCACTCGATATCGCCTTTCTGGATCGCCAGTGTCAACGCCTGTACGGAGCGCCACTGCTGCTACCGACAATCGATACACTGCGTCTGGAACAGAAACAGCGGGAACGCCGCAACCAGGCCTGCGCGCCGGGCGCGTTAACCCTGGCGGGCTGCCGCGCGCACTATGGCCTGCCTGTGCATGCCGCTCACAATGCGCTATTGGACGCCATTGCGACCGCAGAGCTGTTGCTGGCGCAGGTTGCACACCGCGGGCGCAACACAACACTGCGCCTGCGCGACCTGCGCTGAGCCACCCGATCAGCTGACCGGGTGTGCGCGGTTGGCGACCAGATGATCAACCACGGATGGGTCGGCCAGCGTGCTGGTATCGCCGAGACTGCCGACCTCATTTTCCGCAATCTTGCGCAGAATGCGTCGCATGATCTTGCCCGAACGGGTTTTCGGCAAACCGGGCGCCCACTGGATCACGTCCGGCTTGGCGATCGGGCCGATCTCGCTGGCACAGAGCTGCACCAGCGCCTTGCGCAGTTCCTCGCTGGGCTCAACGCCGTCCATGGGCGTCACGAAGCAGTATATGCCCTGCCCCTTGATGTCGTGGGGGTAGCCGACGACAGCAGCCTCGGCGATATCCTCATGCAACACCAGCGCGCTCTCAACCTCGGCGGTTCCCATGCGGTGCCCGGATACGTTGAGCACATCATCGACGCGACCGGTAATCCAGTAGTAGCCGTCTTCGTCGCGAGTGGCGCCATCGCCAGTAAAATAGTAGCCGGGGTAGTTGCGGAAGTAGGTGTCTACCATGCGCTGGTGATCACCGTAGATCGTGCGGATCTGGCTCGGCCAGGACGCCTTTATGACCAGGTAGCCGGAGCCTGCACCGTCAATTTCACTGCCGTCCTCATTGAGCAGGGCAAGTTGCACGCCGAAGAACGGCATACTCGCGGAACCCGGCTTGAGGTCGGTCGCACCCGGCAGTGGCGTGATCATCTGCGCGCCTGTCTCCGTCTGCCACCAGGTGTCGACAATTGGACAGCGGGAATCACCGACAACCCGGTAGTACCATTCCCAGGCCTCGGGATTGATAGGTTCACCGACCGACCCCAGCAAGCGCAGACTCGCGCGGGAACTGCGCTTGACGGGTGCATCACCGTGGGCATGCAGCGATCGAATGGCCGTCGGTGCCGTGTAGAACGTGTTGACCTGGTGCTTGTCGATTACCTCCCAGCAGCGGCCTGAATCGGGCCAGGTGGGCACCCCCTCGAACATCAGGGTCGTGGCGCCGTTGGCCAGGGGGCCATAGAGGATGTAGGTGTGGCCCGTTACCCAGCCGACGTCCGCTGTGCACCAGAAGATCTCCCCCTCGCGGTAATCGAAGGTGTATTTGAAGGTCATCGCGGCCTGCAGCAGATAACCCCCGGTGGTGTGCAGAACCCCCTTCGGCTTGCCGGTTGAGCCCGAGGTATACAGGATAAACAGTGGGTCTTCCGCGTCCATGCTCTCCGGCTCGCACTCTGCGGAAGCCGCGGCGGTCGCCTCGTTGTAGCAGACGTCCCTGCCCGCTTGCCAGGCCACATCTGCGCCTGTCACCCGCGCGACTATGCAGGTGTGCACATTGGGGCAGGACTCCAGTGCCGTGTCCACGTTACTCTTCAGTGCGATGGTCTTGCCACCGCGGCGGCCCTCATCGGCCGTAATGACCGTCTGGCAGTCGGCGTCCTGAATGCGATCGACGATGGCCGTGGGCGAGAATCCGCCGAAGACCACCGAATGGATGGCGCCAATACGGGTACACGCCAGCATAGCGTAGGCCGCCTCCGGCACCATGGGCATATAGATGCACACCCGGTCACCCTTGCCCACGCCGCGTGCTCGCAGCACGTTGGCCAGGCGACACACCTGCTCGTGCAACTCACGGTAGGTGACATGCTGGCTCTGTGTCGGGTCATCGCCCTCCCAGAGCAGCGCGGTCTGGTCTGCGCGGGTTTCCAGATGGCGGTCTATACAGTTGACGCTGACGTTCAGGCGCCCGCCAGCGAACCAGCTGGCACGCCCCTCGTGAAAATCGAAGTCAACAACCGTGTGCCAGGGTTGATCCCACTTCAGGAATTCAGTCGCTTTCTCGCCCCAGAATCCCGCGGGATCGTCAACCGAACGCTGGTACATCTGACGATAGCGCTCGGGAGTGATGTGCGCATCACGGAAATTCTCGGGAACCTTGTGTAGGGGGAAATTGGACATGTTATTGCTTCCGCCGATGGTGACTTTGCACCCGATGATACTGCTTCCCGGAAGGGGCGCAACTCGACCAAGGTCTATGCCCGAGTCGCTAGCCCAGCCACGTCCAGCGCTCCGCCGCGGCATCACCGCGCGCTCGCCCCTCGGCAGCCAGCTTGATCAGATGGGCGGACAGGGAGAGTTTGGCCCACTCGTGACGGGCGGGATCAACGTCGTCGTACACCACCTTGACCAGCGCATTGAGATCAGCCTGTCCCAGCGATGAGAGCCCCGCGACGACCTTGCGCTCGCGTGCCAGGCGATGTTCAACCAGACCCGCCACTTCCTCGCGGGGACTGTGGATCAGGTCGCCATGACCCGGCGCAATACTCTGCAGAGGGTAATCCAGCAACAGGCGCAGGGAGGCAATGTACGCTTTCATGTCACCGCCTGGCGGCACTATCACGACGGTTGATCCGTTCATGATGTGGTCGCCAGCGAACAACATACCGTCGTCTTCCAGCAGAAAGCAGTAATGATTGTTCACGTGGCCCGGCGTATGCAGGGCCCGCAGGGTGAATTCCGGGGCCGACAACACCCAATCGTGACTGAGCAGGGTTGTCGGTGAAAAGGTATCGTCCTGGAACCGATCGTCGGCAGGCATTGCCCCGATCACCTCAGCGCCGGTGGCCGCTGCCACGCCCTGCCATGCCGGTGAGTGGTCGGGGTGGGTATGGGTGCAGATAATCCAGCGAATCCGCCCCGCGCCAGCTGCAAGGATGGCCTCGATGTGCTCCGGGATAGCGGGGCCGGGGTCGACCACCGCGACCTGCTCCTCACCGAGCAGATAGGTGTTGGTACCCGGGCCCGTCATCATGCCCGGATTGGGCGCCACCAGGCGGCGTACGCGGTCATTGAGGCGGAAAGGCACGCCATGTTCAAACATCGGCCTACACCATATTCTCAATGGGAACCAGCGGATTCACATCGGCGTCGTAGTCAACGCCATCCACCTCAAAACCGAAGAGCTGCAGGAACTCGCGACGGTAACCCTGGAAGTCCGACAACTCATGCAGGTTATCGGTATCGATCTGTTGCCAGAGCGCCGCCACTTCAGCCTGCACTTCCGGATTCAGTTCCTTGCCATCAGCCCGCAGGCGTCCCTGATCATCCAGTTCACGCGCCGGGTTGTACAGCGAGTTGCGGAACAGCCCATCCACCTGCTCGATACAGCCCTCGTGTGTCCCCCGGGCCTTCATGACCTTGAACAGGATCGCCAGATAAATCGGCATGGCGGGAATGGCCGCGCTGGCCTGGGTAACCACCGCTTTCAAAACCGAAACACGCGCATCACCGCCATGGGCGGAAAGACGCTGGCGAATTCCCACGACCCGCCGATCCAGATCCTGCTTGGCGGCACCGATTGTGCCGTGCCAGTAGATATCCCAGGTCATCTTCTCGCCGATATAGGTGTACGCCGTGGTTTTCGCACCCTCAGCCAGCACGCCGGCGTCATCGAGTGCCTCTATCCACATTTGCCAGTCTTCACCCCCCATCACCGCTACCGTGTTGTCGATTTCTTCCTGCGTGGCGGGCTCAAGATGAAAGTCCTGCACTTCCTGCTTGTCGGTGTTGACGCCTTTCTGCACGGTAGGCTTGCCGATCGGCTTCAGAGTGGAATTGTGTACCACGCCGGTAACCGGATGCTGGCGACGGGGAGACGCCAGGCTGTAAACCACCAGGTCTACCTGCCCCAGATCCTCGCGTATTGTGGCGATGGCCTTCTGTTTTACCTCATCGCTAAACGCATCGCCATTGATGCTCTTGGCGTAGAGGCCCTCCGCCTCGGCAGCGCTGTGAAACGCCGCACTGTTGTACCAGCCTGCTGTGCCGGGCTTGGACTCGGTGCCTTCTTTCTCGAAGAAGATACCGAGGGTCGCCGCGCCGGCGCCAAACGCCGCGGTGATCCGGGAGGCCAGCCCGTAACCGGTCGAGGCGCCAATGACCAGTACCCGCTTTGGGCCGTTGTCGACAGGGCCCTGCCGCTTGACGTAGTCGATCTGGTTGCGCACGTTGGCTGCACAGCCTACGGGATGGGTTGTGGTGCAAAGGAAACCGCGCACGCGGGGCTTTATGATCATGATCGGTCGTCTTCCTGATTCTATTTTCTCGGATAACCCGCCTGTGGGCGTTGCCGGGAGTGTATCACAGGCCACACCGCCTCAAAGTCGCTTCCGTAAGTCACAGAATGGTCATCGAACCGTTATCTCAACGCCATCATTACGTCACAAAGTCCTCGCATCCTGCACCTGCATTTCATTGCCGAACCGAACGGAGAATCCCATGCGCCGACTCAACCCCTGGCTGCTTGCCACCTGCCTGACTCTGCCTGCCGTACTTGCCGGCTGCGATGGCGACGATGGTCGCGATGGACTCGATGGTGCTGACGGTAGTCCGGGCGAACAGGGGCCCACAGGGGAGAACGCCACCAACAGTCGCATAGCATTGAGCTTTCTGGGTCGCTACGAGACCGGAGAATTTGATGAGAGCGCCGCCGAAATCGTTGACTATGACCCCGCCACCCGTCAGGCCTTCGTGGTCAACGCGCAATCCGGCAGGGTGGACATCCTCGACATCAGCGCACCCGATATGCCCGTCCTGGCAGGCACACTGAACGTGGCGGTCGATATCGCCAGTGCCGTGCCTGCGCTGTCTGGCCCGGAAGCGCTCGGCGCTGCGAACAGCGTCGCGGTGGCCGGCAGCCTGCTGGCCGTAGCCGTGGAAGCCGACACGAAACAGGATAACGGCTACGTCGCCCTGTACCAGACAGACGGCACATTCCTTTCCGCGACCGAAGCCGGTGCGCTACCCGACATGCTGACGTTCACCCCAGACGGGAACACCCTGCTGGTCGCCAACGAAGGCGAGCCCAATGGAGACTACAGCATCGACCCTGAAGGCAGTATCACGCTGGTCGATCTGACTGGCGGCGCAGGTAACCCCGTGAGTCGCACGTTGCGTTTCACCGACTTCAACACCGGTGGCAACAAGACGCTGGGGAACGGTGTACGGATTTCTCCAAAAAGCGATAGTGTTGCACAGGATCTCGAACCCGAATTCATCACCGTTGCAGCGGACGGCAGCACGGCCTGGGTCGCGCTGCAGGAAAACAATGCGTTGGCGGTTGTCGACGTCGCAGCAGGTGAAATCAGCGCGGTCATCGGCCTGGGTTACAAGGATCACGGCCTGACCGGCAATGGCCTGGACGCAAGCAACCGGGACGGTGGCACCAACATTCGTGAATGGCCTCTGCGGGGGACCTTCATGCCTGATAGCGTGAAGAGCTATACCGTTAATGGCATTACCTATGTGGTCAGTGCCAACGAGGGCGATGGCCGAGAATACCTCACCGATTCCGCCAACGAAGCCGAATGCAGCGCACAGGGCGGTTTTGACTACGACGACGGCGACTGCTTCCACTATCTCGACGAGATTCGCGTCGGTGACATCCTGGATACGGGGGCGACCATAGAACTGGCAAACCTGGAGCGCTTTGCACCGGACCTGGATTCTCTGCTGGACACCGCCAACCTCGGTCGTATCAAGGTCATCACGAACCTCGGTGTACGAGACTGCCCTGCCGGCAGCCTGGAAACGAGCGGACAACCCACCGCAGGCTGCGTGTATGAGCACTTGTACAGCTTTGGCGCGCGTTCCTTCAGCATCTGGGACAGCCGCAACGGTTCACTGGTGTTCGACAGCGGCGCCGACTTTGAAACTGTCACCGCGCAGCGTCTCGGTGATAGCTTCAACGCCAGCAACGACGACAACACCGGTGACGATCGCTCGGACGACAAGGGCCCGGAGCCGGAAGCTCTGGAAATCGCCAGCATCGACGGCAAGTTCTATGCGTTCGTCGGACTCGAGCGTGTGGGTGGCATCATGGTGTACGACATCAGCAACCCGGAGAACGCAACGTTCGTCCAATACATCAACACGCGAGACTTCAGTCAGAATATCGAAAGCCTGGTCGACGAGGGTAACTTCTCTGCGGTGGGCGACCTGGGCCCTGAGTCCATTCGCTTCGTGCCGGCAGAGCAGAGTCCGAATGGTGAGGCGCTGCTGATCGTCGGGAACGAGGTCAGCGGCACCACCGCCCTGTTTGCCGTGAACGTGGTCAGCGGTGAGTGATCGTCGTGCGACCGCTGATCCAGACGGTGCGGTAGGGTTCCAGCTGCAGTGACTGGTCAAGGTCTGGATACGGCTCTCCGCTGATCAGGTCTTCCCATTGCGCCTCCTCGGGCAGACTCAGGTCGAGGAGGTTCAGACGCTGCGGTTCGTCGGAGATATTGCTGATGCAGAAAATCTGCTGCGCAGCTTCCTGACTGTGCCGGGAAAAGCCAAACAGTGCGCTCCCGAGCTGCAGGGTAAACTGGGCCGCATTGGGGTGGAATGCGGGCTGCGCGCCGCGCAAGCGCAGCAGGCCTTCCAGAGCCAGCATCACCTGCCGGTGGGTGCTCGCTGGATCAGCAAGCTGCGCCTCGAGTTCTGACCACTGCCACTGATGGCGATTGATCGCACGGTTGTGCCCGGTATGCGCCATACGCTGGTAATCGTTGCGTGTGCCCAGCAGGCTGTGGATGTACAAACCGGGGATGCCCTCCAGCGCGAACATGATGGCGTGTGCGCAGACGAAGCGTGCAAAGCCCCAGCTATCTGGCCCCCGAACGGTACCCTGCAAGGCATCATAAAGCGCAATGTTCACCTCGTAAGGGCGCTGCGCCCCACCCTCCAGCGCGCGCCAGGACACCTGTCCACCAAAGCGCTGCAGCGCGCCGAGCAAGGCAGCCAGTTCGTCGTCACTCAACAGCCCCTCAACGGGGCGCAGGCCGATACCATCGTGCGAGGCAATGAAGTTGAAAAACGTCGTGCCGCTGCGGGCTGGCGGCATTGCCATCAGCCATTGCCGCAGATAGGTGCAATCCCCGGTCAATAGCGTATTGATCAACAGTGGCGGCAGCGAAAAATTGTAGACACAGTGGGCCTCGTTGGCGTTCCCAAAGTAGGACAGATTCTCCAGGTTGGGGATGTTGGTTTCCGTAATCAGGATGGCATCGTGTCTTGCATGCTCGCTCAGGGTACGGAACAGCCGCACTACTTCGTGTGTTTGCTCAAGATTGAGGCAGCTGGTTCCCGGGATTTTCCACAGGAAGGCGATGGCATCGAGACGAAAGATGCGCACTCCGCGATCCAGATAGAGTCGCACGATGCGCACGAATTGCAGCAACACCTCAGGGTTGCGGAAATCGAGATCGACCTGGTCGTGGCTGAAGGTGCACCAGACATGGCGAGGGCCGCGCACGGTCTCCACCATGCGCAGTAGCGGCGAGGTCCGGGGCCTCACCACCGCGGAAAGATCCTGCGCGGGATCCGCAGTGAAGAAGTAGTCGCGACCGGGGGACTCGTCGCGCAGGAAATTTTCGAACCAGGCACTGCGGCTCGAGCAGTGGTTTATCACCAGATCAGCCATCAGGTCGCAGGATGCGGCGATCTCACCGATATCGTCCCAATCGCCCAGCGCTTCATTGACGCTGGAATAGTCAAGCACTGCAAAGCCATCATCTGATGTCCAGGGATAGAACGGCAGGATGTGCACGCCGCTGATCACGCCGTTGGTATGGGCATCGAGAAACCGTTTCAGCGTGTGCAGGGGCTTCTCGCCAGGTGCCAGCAGACTGTCCCCATAGGTAATGAGCAGGGCATCGCGCTCACTCCAGGTGTTCCTGCCGGGCGCCGGTGTCAATACATCGCGCTGCAGTCGCATTGCCTGTATCAGCTGGGGCACCAGCTCGTGGGCTGATGCGGCGGCCGGCGTATCCGCGTAGATCACCTCCAGGTGCTGCTGCACGCGCGCCTGCAGCCATTCAAAGTCGGACTGTGCGGAGCTCATCACCGGGGTGTACCGTAATCCTGCATGTCTGCGTCCACAGCCTCCTGCAGCCGCTCGAGGATGTCGGGTACTGCACTGATCACCCGGTTCCAACTGGGAATGAAAGGCCGCTCCATAGGGTGCTCAAGGAAGGCCTCGCCGGCCTTCATGATATTCTCGGCGAACATTTCGACCGCCATTTCCTCCTTGTGGATATCGAGACTCAAGCCATTCATCACCGCGTCATTGTGATAGGTCTCCACAAAATCGAGAGCGATGCGGTAATAGGTCGCTTTCAGGGAGCGGAAGGTTTCGCTGTTGAAAGTGACCCCGCGGGTTGCGAGTTTGCGGAACAGCGCCTTGGCAATGTCGATCGACATGCGCGAGAGACCGCGGGTCGCATCGTCCTGTGACATCTCCTGATGCTTGTGATCATAGACGTCTGCGATGTCGACCTGGCAAAGCCGGTTGTTGGCGTAGTTGCGATACACTTCAGACAGCACACCGATTTCCAGCCCCCAGTCACTGGGAATGCGAATATCGGTGAGCACATCGCGGCGGAAGGAGAACTCGCCCGCCAGCGGGTAGCGGAAGCTGTCCATGTAATCCAGGTATTCCATATCGCCCACGGTTTTCTTCAGGGCGCGCAGCAGCGGCGTCACCAGCAGGCGGCTGACCCGCCCGTTGATCCTGCCATCCGCCACCCGCGCATAGTAGCCCTTGCAGAACTCGTAGTTGAACTGCGGGTTGGATACGGGATAAATCAGGCGCGCCAGCAATCCGCGCTCGTAGGTAAGAATGTCGCAATCGTGCAGCGCCACTGATTCGGCGCGCCCGGAGGCCAGCGTGTAGCCCATGCAGTACCACACATTGCGACCCTTGCCGGCCTCGCGCGGCGCCAGATCGCGGGCCTCCAGCTCCGCATCCAGAGCGCGTAGACGCGGGCCGTCGTTCCAGAGCACACGATGGCGCTGGGGCAGGGCCGAGAAGAAGGTCAGGGCGGCCCGGTATTGCGCCTCGTCAGCCCGGTCGAGGCCGATCACAACTTCTGCCAGATAGGGCACACGCCCCAGTTCCTGCACGATATGCGGTAGCGCCGCACCCTCCAGTTCCGAGTACAGGGAAGGCAGGATGAGCCCCAGTGGACGGGTACGCGAGAACCGCAGCAGCTCGGCTTCCAGTTCGTCCACGGAGCGGTGCGAGAGGTTATGCAAGGTGGTGATAATGCCGTTCTGGTAGAAATCGCCCATGCTGATCAGTCTCCTGCAATGGTGTAATGGTGCAGCCAGGCAAGCACACCTTCGCGCCAGCCAGCCGGACCCAGCCCGGTGCTGCGCAGCACACCGGTCGTGCGTGCCAGCGGTGGAAAGTCGTGTGTCGGCGAGCGCACCAGCAGCGCGGTTTCTGCCGCCTCCAGCATCGGCACATCATTGCCGCTGTCGCCGATGGCGAGGTCATGCAGCGGCCGTCCCGGCGCGTCGTACTGGTAGGCGCGGCGCAGGTAACGCAGTGCCTGCCCCTTGTCACAATCCCCTGCCACCGTCAGGAAACGTCCTCCCTGCTGGACACGCGCACCCGCGGCTTCCAGCGCGTCTACAAACTGCGCGCGACGCTCAGGGGTACCCAGCCACTGCACCGGCTCACTGAATTCGCGCTGTGCCGCCAGCGCCGCCGCGTCGGCATCAAGCCCCGTCGCCGCCACGATGCCGTCGATGCCCAGGCGCTCAAAGCCGGCAAACTCGCCCGTAAACTCTGCCGCCAGCGCATTCAGCAGGGCAAGCCAGCGGTCTCGGGGGGGTGCGAACCGTACCTCCTGCCCATCCCCGCAGGGTAGCGCCTCAGGCAGTGGTTCACGAAAGGTGCCCGAGGGCACAACGATCGCCGCGCCATTTTCAACAATGATGGGATGCCTGAGGCCGAGCGCGCTTTGCAGGGGGAGCATTTCCGCGCGGGTCTTGCTGCTCGCGAGGATCACCGGAATCTCGGCCTCCCGCAGCTGGCGCAGCGCGTCTGCGGCGGCATCCCAGCGATAGCTGTGATGGTCCAGCAAGGAGCCATCCAGATCGGTGAATACCAGCAGGCGCGGCTTCATCGGGGCACCATCGGACCTGCCCAGGCGTTTATGCTGCGGTCACTGCCAAGTGTCCACACCAAATCCATGCGCGGCGGCAGGCTCGCCAGACAATGCCGCGTGAGGCGCTCGTAGTGCTGTACGAAATGCGCCAGCGCGGCCTCATCCATGAGGCCAATCGCGTGTTCGCTGGCACCTATCCTGGCACGCAATCGGTTCTCCTGCTCCGTGCGCCAGCGCAGCACATCGTCAAACGAGGGCGCCTTCAGCATCAACCAGCAATCCGGCTGTGCGTGCAGTGTCGCATAGTCGCCGGCCAGCTGCTGATTGACATAACCACGCCAGACCGCCTGCGGATCCTCACGCCGTTCCAGCGCGTTACAGGGCACTGCAAGCGCCGCCGGCGGTTCGGGCGTGGCACCGAGGCACCATCCTTCAAGCAGCACAACGTCCAGCGGCGCGCGGATACGCGGCCACGCCGCAGCGGGCTGCCGATCATCCTCCGCCTTGCTGAAGCGGGGAACCGCTACGTCGCCGGAAACAGTCAAGGCCTGCAGGGTATGCAACAACAAGGGAATATCGTGCGTGCCGGGAACACCGCGCGTTGCCAACAGGGGATGCACGGCGTCCGCCAGCGCCTGACGCTCCGCGCGCGTCAGGTAGAAATCGTCCAGCGACATACACAGTGCAGAGAGCCCGGCCTCATGCACCAACCAGTCGCAGAGATAGGCTACGAGCGTGGTCTTTCCCGCCCCTTGCGCACCATTTATGCCCACCAATAGCGTCGGCTGCGCACTACTGCGGTGCGCTTTGACGAGCTGCACCGCCACCGGATCAAACCAGCGCCCGGCCTCGGTCAGGTAGTCCGCAGGCAGGTTTTCTCTGGCGAGGAAAGCAGCACGCCAGTCCTGCTGGCCAGAATCCTGTATGTTGCCTGCCGTCACGCCTTCTCCTGTCGCGTTCACATTCGCCTGCTGACAGTCCTAGCAGGCTCCGTGCCAACCGGCGCGACGCGCTAGAACAATAACCTGCGTATATCCCCCAGCAGCGTCACCAGTTGTGTGCAGAAACGGCCGGCATCACCGCCATTGATGACGCGATGATCGTAGGACAGTGACAGCGGCAGCAGCGTGCGCGGCTGGAACGCCTTGCCGTCCCACACCGGTTTCACCGCCGCGCGGGACACGCCCAGGATCCCCACCTCCGGGGTGTTCACAATCGGGGAGAAGCCATTGCCACCGATATTGCCCAGGCTGGAAATCGTGAAGCAGCCGCCCTGCATCTCGGCAGGCTTGAGCTTGCGCTCTCGCGCCTTTTCCGCCAGTTCCACTACCTCTTCCGCGAGTTCCCAGATGGACTTGCGATCCACATCGCGTATCACCGGCACCATAAGCCCTACCGGTGTATCCACCGCCATGCCGATGTGCACATAGTGCTTGTAGACCAGATTCTCACCATCGGCTGTCACCGAGGCGTTGAACTTCGGGTTGTCGCGCAGAGCAGTGGCGCAGGCCTTGAGCAGGAAGGGCATCGGTGTAAGCCGCGTGCCACGCTGTTCGGCCTCCTCCTTCATGCTCTTGCGAAACGCTTCCAGGTCGGTGATGTCTGCGTCGTCGAACTGGGTGACATGCGGCACATTCAACCAACTGCGCTGCATATTGGCGGCCGTGAGCTTGTCGAGCTTGGTACGCGGCACGGTTTCGATAGCACCGAAGGCGCTGAAGTCGACATCCGGGACGGTCGGCAAGCCGGCTCCGACAGCGGCGACGGGCGCCTTGCCACTCAAGGCGCGCTGCACGAATCCCTGCACATCCTCCTTGAGCACCCGCTCACGGGGCCCGGAACCTGTCACTTTCGCCAGGTCAACGCCGAGTTCACGGGCCAGCTTGCGCACCGCGGGGCCCGCGTACACCAGCGCGTCATCACTGTCTCGGGCCGCTGGCTGGCTGGTGGCCGCTGCCGGTGTCGCGGGTGCTTGCACCGCGGCCTCATTAACCGGGGTCGACTCCGCGCTGGCCGCAGGACTATCGCCGCCCGAGCTCGGCTCGACCGACTCATCGCGGGCGCTCTCCAGCAGTACCAGCGGATCGCCCTCACGCACCGCCGCACCCTCTTTGACCAGCATGCGGATCACCTTGCCGGCGCGCGGGGATGGCACCTCCATAGAGGCCTTGTCGGACTCCAGCACCACCAGTGAGTCGCCCTCGGCGACCTCGTCCCCGGGCTTTACACAGAGCTCAATGACATCGACTGCATCCTCGGTGCCAATGTCGGGCACCTCGACGGTGACCTCGCTGGGCGCACCGCTGTCCGGCGACGCCTGCTCGGAAGCCGGCTCAGCCTTGGCGCCCTGCGCGGTCTCCCTGGCGGGAGACTCGCCCTCGGGCTCTGCCGTATCGGGGCTGGATTCGGGTTCGGGTTCGGGCTCGGCCTCTGTCTCGTCCCCGGTTTCCACAACGACAATCGGGTGCCCCTCGGCAAGCTCATCACCTACCTTCACCAGAACCTGCAGAACCTTACCGGCCAGCGTGGAGGGAATCTCCATGGAGGCCTTGTCCGATTCGAGTACCAGCAAGCCCTGTTCCAGCTCAATCTGGTCCCCTGCCGCGACCAGCAGTTCGATGACCTCTGCGCCCTCTGCGCCGCCGATATCCGGTACTGTTATCTGTTGCTTAGCCATGCGCCTCGTTTCCTGTACCGTTAAAGGGTGGTGGGATCGACTTTGTCCGGGGAGATGCCCAGGGCCTGCATGGCTTCGACCACCACAGTCGCCTTCAGCGCACCGTCATCCACCAGTGCCTTGAGGGCCGCCAGCACCACGAACTCCCGACTCACCTCGAAGAACCGTCGCAGGCGCTCGCGGGTGTCACTGCGACCGTAACCATCCGTACCCAACACCGCATAGCGGCGGGGAATGAACTGGCGCAGCTGCTCTGCATGGGCTTTCATGTAGTCAGTCGCCGCAATGACGGGCCCCTCATGCCCCTCCAGCTGCTCGGTCAGGTAGGGCACGCGCGGCTCGTCCTCCGGGTGCAGCAGGTTCCAGCGCGCCACACTCTTGCCCTCGCGCTGCAGCTCGTTGATGCTCGTCAGGCTCCACACATCCGCTGCCACACCGTAGTCCTGCTCCAGGATGGCCGCAGCCGCCTCGACTTCCCGCAATATGGTGCCGGCGCCCATGAGTTGCACGCGCGGACCCTTCTTGCGCGTCGAGCGCCGCAGGGCGTAGATGCCGCGCACAATGCCTTCCTCCACTCCCTGGGGCATCTCTGGCTGCTGGTAGTTCTCGTTCATGGTGGTGATGTAATAGAACTTGTTCTCACCTTCCTGGTACATGCGGCGCAAACCGTCCTGGATGATGACGGCCAGCTCGTAGGCGTAGGCAGGGTCGTAGCTGACGCAATTGGGGATGGTGCTGGCCAGGATGTGGCTGTGGCCGTCCTGGTGTTGCAGTCCCTCCCCGTTGAGCGTGGTGCGGCCCGCCGTGGCACCGATCAGAAACCCCCGCGCCTGGCTGTCGCCAGCCGCCCAGGCCAGATCGCCAATACGCTGGAAACCGAACATGGAGTAGAAGATGTAGAACGGCACCATCGGATAGCCGCTGGTGCTGTAGGAGGTCGCCGCCGCGATCCAGGCGGAGAAGGCACCGGCTTCGTTGATGCCCTCCTCCAGGATCTGTCCCTTCTGGTCTTCCTTGTAGAACATGATTTGCCCGGCGTCCTGCGGCGTGTAACGCTGGCCAACGGAAGAATAGATGCCCAGTTGGCGGAACATGCCTTCCATACCGAAGGTGCGGGCCTCATCGGGTACGATGGGCACCACGCGCTCGCCAATATGCTTGTCCTTGACCAGGGTTGAGAGCAGGCGCACGAACGCCATCGTGGTGGAGATTTCCCGCTTGCCGCTACCCTTGAGCTGGTTGTCGAAGGCACTGAGCGGCGGCGTCTCCAGCAGCTCAAGCTCCTTGCGCCGAGCAGGAATCAACCCACCCAGCTCTTCCCGCCGCTGCATCATGTAGCGCATTTCCGGGCTGTCCGGTGCTGGCCGGTAATACGGCACATCCTTGAGCTCGGAATCCGATATGGGAATGCCGAAGCGATCGCGGAATGCCTTCAGGCTGTCGAGATCGAGCTTCTTCAGCGAGTGGGTCTCGTTATTGGCTTCGCCCGACTCGCCCGTGCCGTAGCCTTTGACGGTCATCGCCAGAATCACTGTGGGACGTTCGTGCTGCGCGACCGCCTGGGCATAGGCCGCGTAAAGCTTGTAGGGGTCGTGGCCGCCACGGTTGAGGTACATGATGTCGTCGTCCGACAAGTCCTCGACCAGCTTCAGGGTCTCCGGGTACTTGCCGAAGAAATGCTCACGGGTGTAGGCGCCACCGTTGTACTTGTAGTTCTGCAGCTCACCATCGCAGACCTCGTCCATGCGCTGCTGCAGCAGGCCGCTGTCGTCTTTCTCCAGCAGCGGGTCCCACTTGCGCCCCCAAATCACCTTGAGCACGTCCCAGCCCGCACCGCGGAACACGCCCTCCAGTTCCTGAATGATCTTGCCGTTGCCGCGCACCGGACCATCCAGCCGCTGCAGATTGCAGTTGACCACGAAAATCAGATTGCCGAGGCGCTCCCGCCCGGCCATGGAAATGGCACCCAGTGACTCCGGCTCGTCGCACTCTCCATCGCCGAGGAAACACCACACGTTGCGATCGCCATGATCGACAAGCCCGCGGCTCTGCTGATACTTCATCACGTGGGCCTGGTAGATGGCCTGAATGGGCCCCAGCCCCATGGACACCGTGGGGAATTGCCAATAATCGGGCATCAGCCAGGGGTGTGGGTAGGAGGACAGGCCATTGCCATCGACTTCGCGGCGGAAGTTATCCAACTGCTCTTCGGTCAGCCGGCCTTCCAGGTAGGAGCGGGCATACATGCCGGGGGCACTGTGTCCCTGGTAGAACACAAGATCACCGGGATGCCCGTTCTCGTTGCCGCGGAAGAAATAGTTGAAGCCCACATCGTACAGGGTAGCGCTGGAGGAAAACGAGGAGATGTGACCACCCAGCCCCTCGTCG
Organism: uncultured Haliea sp.; assembly: GCF_963973825.1. NCBI lineage: Bacteria > Pseudomonadati > Pseudomonadota > Gammaproteobacteria > Cellvibrionales > Halieaceae > Haliea > uncultured Haliea sp. The sequence continues at coordinate 196,219 of NZ_CAXBAE010000004.1, read as the reverse complement.
TTGTCGTTGGCGCGCATCACCATGGCCAGTGCGTTCCAGCGCACCAGAGACCGGATGCGACGTTCCATGAACAGGTCGCCGGGCATCAGCTTTTCATCGCGCGGTGCGATGGTATTCCGGAACGGTGTGGTAATCGCCGTCGGCAAACGCACGCCGGTCTCGGTGGCGTGCTTGGCAAGCTCGATAAGCAACTCAGCGGCGCGCTCCGGCCCACTGTATTTGCTGACCGCGTCCAGCGCGTCCATCCATTCCCGTGTTTCGATCGGGTCCTTGTCTTCGGTCATGCGGCTTAAACTCCTCAAGCGGGGTGGCTTGTGCGTACGCAGCTTTATTAGTTCTTAAATAGAACCTTATATGCACTCACAACACAGGGCTGAGTATAGCCGGTAACCTCAGAAATTACCTGCTTTTGCCTGCGCGCGCCTCACGTACGGGGTAGCACAGTACACCACACATACCCGCTGTGACAAACATACAGTTCTTTTATGGAACCTTATTCGACACTTTCATGCCACAGAGGCCGCGCAGACGGCAATGCTACTGGATGGTGTAGCCCCCCATACGCGCCTTCACCGCCGCCGCCGACTCAACCGACTCACCATAACCACCCGGAACGGCTGCCGCTTTGCCCGGAGCAACCACCAGCAGGGACCGCCGCTGCTGCATGAACACCGCGTCGAAGTAGCGGCGCCAGTCATCGAGCGCCATGGATTGCACCGCCTCGGCGAGCTGCTGGCGGCTGTCAAATGCCGTTTCGCGCTTGGCGATCGACTGCCAGTAGAACTCCGCCCGCTCCCACAGGTTCTTGTCGGGGCGGAGGATCTCACCGACCAGGGAGTCGCGGTAGCGCAGGAACTGCGCCTCATCAAGACTGGCGTCGACGCCGTCCAGATAGCGATCCATCGCCTCGACAATGGCGGGCGCGGGCGTATTGGGCGACTGGATAAGCATCATCAACCCCGGCACGTCCAGCTGCGGCCAGGCAAAGGCGCTGACCACGTAGCCCAGCTGCTGCTCAGTGCGCAGCTGCTGGTAGAAACCCGTCTTGATAACGTGCGCGGTCAAAGCCGTTGCCGCCCTGTCGCTCCAGGTATCCCCCGCTCCCTGCAGGTACCATCCCACCACCGCGTCGTCATGGGGCACTTCCACCACATACTTCAGGGCAGTCCCGGGCTCCAGACGGGTCACCTGCAGCGGTGGCATGGCGAGGGGCTCCCCGGGGGCCAGCAGCGTGTTCACACGCTCGGCCACAGCCGGCACCTTGTCCGCCGTGTAGTTACCGTAGAGCAGGGTTTCCGCCGTTGCCTCACCCCAGAAATCCTGAACCCAGGCGTTCAGGCCGGACAGGCTGATTGCCTCCAGTGCATCAATCAGCGGCTGCTCACCCCACTCACCGTGCAACAATGCCTCGCGGGCATCGTCGATCACCTGGCTGCTAGGCCGCTTGGCCACGGAGTTCTTCAGTCCGCGCACCATGTCAGCGCGGATGTTGTCGAAGCGCTGATCACTGAAACTGGCCTCATCGATCGCGACCAGCAGGCGATCCAGCAGACGCTGCTGTTTGTCGTCATAGCCGCTGATACGCAGGCTGATACCCTGCGCATGCTTGTAGACATCGAAATTCAGCCCCGCCAACAACGCAGGATAGGTGAACTCGTTGACGGCATCTTTCAACAGCGCGGTATACAACAAGGCCGCAGCCGCCTGCTCGGGAGTCTCTCCCACATGCGGCGAGCGGAAGTTGATGTACAGGGCCCCGCGAGGCACACCAAACTCCGTATCCTGACCGAACCAAACGGTCTGGCGCGGCGTTTCCAGGGTACGCAACGGTGTCTGCGCAACCGGGTCCTCGCTCACCAGCGTGACGTCTTCGGCAATAAACTCATTCGGGGCGGGCAAGGCCAATGCGGTATCGCCCACCGGCGCAGTCCAGCGTGCAAGCTGCTCGGCGCTCACGGTCTGCACGCTGTAGGGCACCTCGTAGTGGGGGCTTACCCTGTCGACCGGGACCGAGGCGTGGCTGATGGTCACCAGTGCGTTCTCCGGCACCACCGCAGCCAGCAGCTCCTCGATCAGCGCTGGCGCATACTCGCTCATCAGGCTGCCACCGCGAAGGATGTCTTCGGGCGCGTAATCGTGCATGCCGCTGGCCAGCGCGCTGACATAGTTCACCGGGTTCGCCTGCTCGCGAAAGCGGAACTGCAGGTCGGCCAGGCGGGACTGCTCGTCGTACAACCACTGTTGGGGGCCTTCGGCACGCAGCAGATCGAGGTAAGCAAACAGCAGTTGCAATACCCTGTCCTGCCCGGCGAGTCCCGCTTCCGTCAAGCCGATACTGATACTGAACAAGGCGCCGCCACGCCAGCCCAGCCCCGAGCCTGCCGCCAGCGTCTCCGCCAGGCCCTCTGCCTTGAGCTGGGACAACAGACTGCCCGCCCCCTCGTGCCCGACCAGGTTGCCGAGGTAGGCAAGGGGGTTGCTGCGATAGTCAGCGCGGTAGTCCGCTACCGGAAACGACACTTCAAGCTGGCGCAGGGTCGCCTGTGGCTGGACCTGCACCAGCATGGGCAGGCTCTCTGGTGTGAAAAGTGGTTCGGGAATATCCGTCACCTCCACCTCACGGTTGGGGACAGCGCTGAACAGCGGCGTCACCAGCGCTTCCAGCTGTTCAAGCGACTCGGCACCAAACACCACCAGGCGCATCTTGTCAGCCGAGTAGTGCTGTTCGTAGAAACGCAGCAGATCTTCGCGGATCGGCTGTTCCGGCGTGTCCGCTAGGGTTTGCAGGCTGCCCACTGTGAACTGGCTGAAGGGATGCGCCGGGTTCATTACGTCCTGCAGCACATCCAGACCTCGCCGCGAGTCACTGCGCAGCCCCATCTGGTATTCCGCCTCGACCGCATTCATCTCGCGCTCGACATAGACAGCGTCAAAGCGTGGGGCGATGAAGAACTGGGCAAATCGGTCCAGTGCGCCGGGTAAATACGCTGCCTGGATATCAAAGAAATAATTGGTGTGCTCAAAGCTGGTGTAGGCGTTGTGGCTGCCACCGTGCTGGTCAATGTACTGCTGATAATCCCCCGCTTCCGGGTATTTGTCGGTGCCGAGAAACAGCATGTGCTCGAGGAAGTGCGCCAGGCCCTCGCGTCCGGGCGGGTTATCCCCGCTGCCTACCAGCACATCGAGGGCGGCCGCGGCCTTCGGCGCATCCGGGTCTGAAATGAGCAGCACCTCGAGCTGGTTGGGGAGTGTGAGGTAGCGGTAGGCGTAGTCGTCATTGGGACTCTTGACCGGCTGTGGCTGCGCCGGGGGTAGGCTGGCACAGGCGGCCAGCAGGGCGAGCACAGTAAACAGGGCCAGTGATCGATGCCACTGTCCAAACCGGGTTGCTTGCATGAACTTACTCCAGACTGCGTTGGTTATCGCCCTCCATGGGCGTGGGCCAGGCATTGATCACTGCCTTGATCAGGGTTGCCAGGGGAATGGCAAAGAAAACGCCCCACACTCCCCAGATACCGCCAAAAAACAACACGGCGAGAATGATGGCCACCGGATGCAGGTTCACGGCCTCGGAGAACAGCAGGGGCACCAGAACATTGCCGTCCAGACCCTGGATGACAAAATAGACCGCCATCAGCCAGTAAAATTCACTGGTGAACCCCCACTGGAAAAAACCCACCAGCAGTACCGGCAGCGTCACAAGCGCGGCACCCAGGTAGGGGATGATCACCGACAGGCCGACGCACAGGGCCAGCAGGGCCGCGTAATTGAGCTGCAGGAAGGTAAAGCATACATAGCTGACTGACCCGACGATCAGGATCTCCAGCACCTTGCCTCGCGCATAGTTGGCAACCTGGGTGTCCATCTCCGACCAGATACGCCGCAGCAAGGGGCGCTCGCTGGGCAGAAAGGTGGCCAGCCAGCTCAGGATCTGCTGCCGATCCTTGAGAAAGAAGAAGACAAGGATGGGAATCAGGATCATGTAGACCAGCAAGGTGAGAATACTGGGGATGGTCGCCAGCGACCGCGTCACCACCTGCTGACCGAGACCGCCCAGCTCTGCCTGCGCCAGCGCCACCATCTGATTGATCTGCTGCTGGCTGACGACATCCGGATAGCGACCGGGCAGCAGGGTCAGCAGCTGCCGGCCCTGCTCCAACATACGCGGCATTTCCGAGGCCAGCGCCACCAGCTGACGCCAGACCAGAGGCAGCAGACCGAGCGTCACACCGAAGAAAATACCGACGAACAGGGTATAGGCCACGCTTACGCCCACCCAGCCCGGTAAGCCGCGCTGCTCCAGCCGCCCCGCAAGACCCTGCATGAGATAGGCGAGTACAATGGAGGCCACGACCGGCGCGAGGATGTCGCCGATCGTCATCAGCAACGCTACCGCGACGACGAGCAGCACCAGCAGAAGCACCGACTCTTCCTCGAACAGGTAGCGCTTGTACCACTTATTGAAAATATCCAGCATGCTGCCGCTTCCCGTTGCCTACCGCTTTTTCAGCAGATAGGAATAAATGCCATCGTGCTCGTCGGAGGCCAGCAGCGCGTGGCCGGACTGCTCCGCGAATACCCGGAAGTCGCGCAGAGAACCGCGGTCAGTCGCGAGAACCCGCAAACATGCCCCGGCCTCCATCCCGTTAAGCGCCCTCTTCGCCAGCAGCAGCGGCATCGGGCAATCAAGCCCCTGCGCATCGACCTCCACCACTGCGTCCCTTGCCTTCTGCATCATTCACCTGCCGGGTTGGTTCGCCGCGCAGTATATCCATTCATCCGATACACCCCAACAGCGCTGAACTTTTCTGTAAAACGATCATCACAGGGACTGTTACTGTGCTGGGCCGCCCGTGCGCCGTTCACGTACAATACAGGGAATGCCGTTGGCCCGCGCGGCTGTCATTACACGTGGTATGTATAGAGCGTATGCTGCTCCGACGTTTCAGACCGACCCTGCTGCACGCCGCCCTGCTGGCGACACTGCTGCCCCTGGCTGCGGCTTCGACACAGGCTGTGGAAGGGCTAAAGCTGCCCAATCTGGGCGAGTCCAGCACCAGCCTGTTCTCCGCCGAATACGAGTATCAGCTGGGGCGTACCTGGCTGAAGATTTTCCGCAGCCAGGCGGCCACCATGGACGACCCGCTGCTGTTCGACTACCTCGAAGACCTGATCTACCGTCTGGTCATACACAGTCAGCTGGAGGACCGGCGCATCGACCTGGTGCTGGTCGACAACCCGACTATCAACGCGTTTGCCGTCCCCGGGGGCGTGATCGGCGTGCACAACGGCCTGCTGATGTATGCCCAGACGGAAGACGAACTGGCCTCGGTGCTGGCACATGAAATCGCGCACCTGAGCCAGCGTCACTTCTCGCGCCGTGTGGAGTTCCAGCGCAATCAGCAGCCGCTGAACCTGGCCGCCATGCTGGCGGGCTTCGTGTTGCTGGCCACGGCCGGCGGCGATGCGGGCATGGCCGCACTGTCTGCGGCCCAGGCGGCAGCCCAGGATTCGGCATTGCGTTACAGCCGCAGCAACGAGGCGGAAGCCGACCGTGTAGGGATGCAGACGCTGGTTGCGGCCGGCCTCGACCCGCATGCAACACCGGCCATGTTCGAGCGCATGCTGCAGGCCTCGCGCTACGCCAGCGGCAACCGCATCCCCGAGTTCCTGCGCACCCACCCCCTTTCGGAAAACCGCATTGCCGACACCCGCAACCGGGCGCGCCAGTACGCCAGCCCGGCGAACCGGGATGACCTGCAATACCAGTTGATGCGCGCCCGGGTTGCCAACCACCTCGCCGCAACACCGGAGGCCGCGATACAGCAGTTTCGCGGTGAGCTGGATGGCAATACGCGCTCACGCGAGGCATCCACCTACGGCCTGGTTCTGGCGCTGACGGAGGCGGGCCGGGTGGATCAGGCCGCACTGGAACTGGACAGCATCTGGTCCAGCAACCCGGAACGCCTCGAGTACAAGCTGGCCAATGCAGACATCCTCATGACGCGCGGCGAGCCGGGTAAGGCGGCAGAGCTGCTGGAGCATGAGCTGAAGCTCTCTCCCGGCAGCCACCCGCTGGCGATGGCGTATGCGCGGGCTCTGATGCAAGACCGCAAACCGCATATTTCGGAGGCTGTGCTGCTGGAGCAGAGCAAGGTCCGGCCCGAGGACCCCGCACTCTGGTATCTGCTGGCCGAGGTTCAGGGCCTGTCAGGAAATATTGTCGGCCTGCATCAATCTCGCGCCGAATATTTCATCCTTACGGGCAACCTGGGTGAGGCTGAGAAACAGTTGAGCTATGCACTGAAGCTGGTGGGCTCAAACCACGTCGCGGCTGCGCGCATCAACGAGCGCCTGAGCGATATCAACACCTTGCGCGAACGCATGGATATCTGAATCAGGCGCGACCCAGCACGCTCTTGTTGAGATTGGCGGCAAAATCGAGCATGCGGCGCAACGGCACCATGGCTTGCTGCCCTACGACCGGGTCGACGAATACCTCGTTGCCGCCGCGTTCAAACACCTGATCCAGCGCTTCCAGTTCGTTCATTGCCATCCAGGGGCAATTGGCGCAGCTGCGACAGGTAGCGCCATTGCCCGCCGTCGGGGCGATAATGAATTCCTTGTCCGGTGCCTGCTGTTGCAGCTTGTAGAAGATGCCCTGGTCCGTGGCGACGATAAAACGGGGGTTCGGCATCTCCCTGGCGGCGCGGATGATCTGCGTGGTCGAACCGACCCGATCGGCCAGTTCGAGAACCGCCGCAGGCGACTCGGGGTGCACCAGCACCGCGGCGTCCGGATAGACCCGTTTCAGATCGGCTATCCCGCGGGCCTTGAATTCCTCATGCACAATACAGGCGCCGTCCCACATGAGGATGTCGGCACCGCTCTGGCGGCGCACATAGTCCCCAAGGTGTTTGTCCGGGGCCCAGATGATCTTCTTGCCCTGCGCCGCCAGGTGCTCGGCCACATCCAGGGCAATGCTCGAGGTTACTACCCAGTCCGCGCGCGCCTTTACCGCCGCCGAGGTATTGGCATACACCACCACCTCGCGGTCTGGATGCGCATCACAGAAGGCTGAAAATTCCTCGATCGGACAACCGAGATCCAGGGAGCAGGTCGCCTCAAGCGTGGGCATCAGCACACGCTTTTCGGGGGTGAGGATTTTCGCGGTTTCCCCCATAAAACGTACCCCGGCCACAATCAGCGTGGTCGCCGGGTGATCGTGCCCAAAGCGCGCCATTTCCAGAGAATCCGACACGCAGCCACCGGTCGCCTCGGCCAGCGCCTGAATCGCCGGGGCGGTGTAGTAATGCGCAACAATCACCGCATTTTCCGCGCGCAGACGCTCGCCAATGCGCGCGCACAGCTCGCGCTCCTGCTCGGGGCTCAGCTCGTGCCGCTGAGCATTATCCAGATGAACCTGAACCTGCTTGCGGATGGATTCCAGCTTGTCGGAGGCAATGCTCATGATCGGCCCGTCGTGCGAAAAGGCGGAGGATTCTAGCACAATTCAAGCGGATGTCGCCGCGTGCAAGGTCGGCACTGCGGACCTCTTCGCCGGAAAAAAATGTGAATGCGTCGGTGTTTGCGAAAAATTACTAGAATTTCTCTCACATACTACGTATAACCTCATGTTAAATATAGAATAAGCAGCGATATAACCACGCCGGTGGGGCGCGAGCCCGAAGGCGGCGATATAAGGATGATGCGGGGAGCCTGTGGATCTGCGAACGATTCTGGCGATTTCAGCCAACAAAACAGACCATCTGATCCTGGCAGACTGCCTGGACCGCGCCGAGCCCCGCCGATTCCGGTTGAGCAGCAGCACCTCCCTTGAGCGCCCGCTGGATACGCTGACAGACCCTGCGATAGAGGCCGTCATCCTCGCCGCAGGGCCCGAAACCGACTACCTGCTGCGCCTGGCACAGAAACACGTACCGTCCCTGCCCATCATTCTTCTGCGCGACAGCGTGCCGGACAGCGAGCAGTTACGCCAGCTGCGGGACAGCGGCGCACAGGACTACCTGGTGCGCGGGCAACTGCAAGATCCCATGCTGCACCGACTGCTCGACTACAGCATCGAGCTGAAACAGGCCCGCAGCACCATCAGCGAACTGTCCAACCGCGATACCCTCACCGGCACACTCAACCGGGCCGGCTTTCGCGCTCACCTCGAACGCGCCATGCAGCGCTCGCAGCGCTACCGCTTCAAGACGGCCCTGCTCTACCTCAATGTCGACCAGTTCACCAACATCAATGATCACTACGGTGAACAGAATGGGGACGCGGTTATCCAGGCGTTGAGCCAGCGCATGCTGAGCAAGCTGCGTAGCAGTGACAGTATCGCTCGCCTCGGCGGAGACGAGTTTGCGGTGATACTCGAGGATGTAGGCACGCCCGCCGACATGGCACGCATTGCAGACAAGATGCTGCAGGCCATTGCGGCACCCTACTACCTCGAGGGCCAGCACGTGGCCATAGACGCGAGTATTGGCGGTGCGCTCTACCCGGACGATGCCTCCAGTATGAGCGAGCTCATGGACCATGCACGCAGTGCCATGCTGCAGGCCAAGACGATCAGCGGCTGCCGCTTCGTGGCTTACAGCGATCACCTGCAATTTGATATGCAGGGCACCAGCACGCTCGCTGCCGAATTGCGCCTGGCGGCGCGGCACAACCAGTTCGAGCTGCATTATCAGCCGCGCATGAACCTTGAGCGCGGGCAGCTGGCGGGGCTGGAAGCCCTGCTGCGCTGGAATCATCCGCAACGCGGCCTGATCTGTCCCGGTGAATTCATCGCCGAATGTGAAGACATGGGCCTGATGAAAACCATCGGTTATCAGGTCATACAGCACGCCTGCTGCGCCCTCAATTGGCTGGGTGACCAGCAGATGCATGACGTTGTGGTGGCGGTCAATATTTCGTTCTCGCAGATTCAGGACGATCGGTTCATCACTGCGGTGAAAGACATTCTGCAGCGCACGGGTGCAAATCCCGCTCGCCTGGAATTCGAACTGACAGAAACCACCATCCTGAAAGATCCCTCTGCCATCAAGGCACGCATGCACGAACTGATGCAGATGGGCATCCGTTTTTCGCTGGACGACTTCGGCACCGGTTTCTCTCAACTCACCCACCTCACCGAGCTACCCATCTCCGCCATCAAGGTCGACGCAGCTTTCGTGAGGGACCTGCCTCATAACCCGCAGCAGGCGGCGGTGTGCAGCCTGATCATAGAAATGGCCCGACGCCTGGAAATCGAAGTAATCGCAGAGGGCGTTGAGAATCACGAGCAGGTCAGCTTCCTGCGCGGCCAGAATTGCGAGCAGGTTCAGGGCTTCTACTACAGCAAAGCCATTCCACTGCAGCAGCTGCCGCGCTTCGTACAGGAGCAGCGCTTCAAGCAGCGGGAGCGCATATCATCCTGACATTTTGTAACAGGGCCCGCGATACGCAGCCTTGCATCGGCGCCTTGGACAAAGAAGCCTATGCGGTAGCGACACGGAGTGGTAGCCTTGACCGATCTTCAGGTTGCCGCGCATAACGTACTGATGCCACAGTCCAGTTCACACCCGCTACGCGCAAAAATCCTGGTCTGTGATGATGACCAGATTGTGCGTTTATTGACACGGCAGTGCCTGGAAGCCGAGGACATGATTGTCATCGAGGCCAGCAGTGGCCCAGAGGCGCTGGAGCTGTTTTCGTCTGAACGGCCAGACCTGGTATTCCTGGATGTCGAAATGCCGGGCATGTCGGGGCTTGAAGTCTGCAAGCTTATTCGCGAGATGCCCCAGGGGGAGTCCATCCCCATCATGATCGTCACGGGCTCCGACGATCGGGACTCCATCGACCTGGGCTTTGACGCCGGCGCCACCCAGTACAAAACCAAGCCGGTAAACTGGTCCCTGCTGGGCAGGGATGTACAGTACATGCTGCGTGCCAGCCAGGCCTTCAACGCCCTGCGTCGCCAGGAAGACCGGTTGCGTTATCTGGCCTACTACGACCCGCTGACGAACCTGCCAAACCGCCGCAATTTCAATGAACAGCTGGTGCGCATTCTGAAGCGCAGCCAACGTCGCAAGTCCTACGCTGCACTGCTCTTTATCGACCTGGACAACTTCAAACGGATCAACGACTCCATCGGCCACGGCCGGGGTGACAGGCTGCTGGTAGAGATCGCCAAGCGCCTTACACTGGAGCTACGACAGGATGACGCCATCAACTTCTTCAGTGATGACGATGAAGACGACGATGCGAGCGGCGATGGCAGCGCGGAAATCGCCAGATTGGGGGGTGACGAGTTCACCGTCGTACTCTCCGACGTACCCGATACCCAGCATGTGGAGAGCATTGCGCGGCGCATTCTCGAAAGCCTGTCGCAGCCCATCGCACTGCAATCGCACAACCCGGTTGTTACGCCCAGTATCGGCATCGCCATTTACCCGACTGATGGGGAGGACCCCGACAGCCTGATCCGCAATGCCGATACCGCCATGTACGTGGCGAAGGCCGAGGGACGAGCCTGCTTCCGCTTCTACAACGAAGAGATGAACGCCAAGGCCGTAGAGCAGCTCAAGATGGAAGAAGAGCTGCGTCACGGGATGCAGGCGGGTGAACTCGAGCTGCGCTACCAGCCCCAGGTCGAAGTCGCCACGGGCAACGTCGTCAGCCTCGAGGCGCTGGTGCGCTGGAAGCACCCATTGCGCGGCATGGTATCGCCAGCGGAGTTCATCCCCGTTGCGGAGCGCACAGGGCAGATCATAGAGCTGGGGGAATGGGTCATGACCCAGGTCGCAAAAGACTGCCAGTACTGGGATAGCCTGGGACTGCCGGCCTTCCGCGTGAGCGTCAATATTTCCCCCCTGCAGTTTAACCAGAGCGGCCTGTCCCGGTTTGTACGCGGCTTTCTGGAGAAGTCGAAGATGCTGCCGCACAGGCTGGAGCTGGAGCTCACCGAAGGCGCCATCATGACAGATGCGGAGGCCAACATTGTCAAACTCAAGGAGTTGAAGGCCATTGGTCTGGACCTCGCGGTCGACGACTTTGGCACTGGCTACTCCTCACTGAGCTACCTCAAGCGCTTTCCGATCGACACGCTGAAGATCGACCAGAGCTTTATCGCAGACCTCGGCAGCCCCGATGGCGCCGCCATCATTGATGCCATCCTGGCCTTGTCGCGCACCCTCAACCTGCGTGTGATCGCCGAGGGCATAGAAACGGCAGAACAGATGCGCTACCTCGTCGACAAGAAGTGTGACCTGCTGCAAGGCTACTATTTTTCCGTGCCGGTTTATCCGGAGGAAGTACCCAACCTGCTGCGCCACAATTTTTCCGAGCAACTCGCCTCGGGACAATAGATTGACAGCACAGATGCGTCTGTCACTGAGGAAATTGCCACTGAGCCTGGCCGCGTTGCTGTGGCTCGCATTACCGGCCCACGCCGAAAACCCTGACGATGCGTCCCTGATGATTATGCTGCAGGGCACTGACGTGACGGAACTGCGGCAATTGGTGGAAGGCGTCGGCGGCACCGTCACCCACGATCTTCCCATCATCCAGGCGCTGGGCGCCGCTGTCACCGCGGCACAGCTGGACCAGATTCGCAGTTCACCGCTGATTTTACGACTGATTGACGACCTGTCGATGGACATGTCCGAGCCGCTTCCTCCGCCAGACACGGGCCAGTGCCATCTGGGTGGCGCACTGGAGGCCCGCGTCAGCGACAACAGGCTGGAATGGGACATACATAATCTCGGAGCGGCCGCTGAACAACTCACGCAAGTGCAACTCTCCTGGCCCGGAGCGCTTGGGCCGGACGCACAGATACAGCTGGGAGCGGCGCCGCTCAAGCTCCCGCCACCCGCGCAGAAGGGCGACGGCGCCTGGCATACGCAGGGCGAAATTAACGGGCGTGTTCCGGCACCCCTGCCAGGTGACATTGCAACATTGGCCGTGGCATTCCCGCAGCAAGCGGACGCAGGGTCTGCGGGCTGGCAACAACACCATTTCGGTGTGGCGCTTCAATTCGGTGAGGAGTGCAAACTCAAGATGATCCCGGGGTACACCGATTACTTTTCGGACACGTACTTCCCGAGCGTCTCAGGCGCAGCCGAACTACACCGCCACGGGATCACCGGCCGCGGCGTTACCGTTGCCGTACTCGACTCGGGACTCTGGGAGCACCCGGCACTCGCCAAAGATACCCGCGGCGAGAACCGCATTGCAGGCCGCTACGACGCAATCCGTGATGTCGCCGACCACCCCGTGCCTGATGCCAGCGGACACGGCACACACATGAGCAGCGTTATCGCTCACAGTGAGCAAGTGCTCACAAATGGTAAGCCGGATGGCAGCTATAAAGGGATTGCCCCGGACGCTCGACTGGTCGCCATCAAAGCCTTCGATGAAGAAGGGCAAGGCGATTTTCTGGACATCGTCCGCGGCATTCAGTGGGCTGTCGACAATCGGGAGCGCCTTGATATCAAGGTGCTCAATCTTTCGTTTGCCGCCCGCCCCCGCTGGCCTTATTTCCTTGACCCCATTAATCAGGCGCTGATGCGCGCCTGGGCCGCAGGGATCACCATTGTCGCGGCGGCCGGGAACGAAGGTCCCGCACCCATGACCATCGGCTCCCCCGGTAATCTCCCTTACATCATCACCGTTGGCGCCTACACGGACTCCTGGACAGTTGACGACCGTAACGACGACTACATCCCTGGATTCTCGTCGCGAGGCCCCACGCCCAGCGGCCATATCAAACCGGATGTCGTCGCGCCTGGGGGCCACATAGCGGGCCTGGCAGAACCGGGCAGCGCACTGACGCAGAAACACCCAAACTACATGATCAGCACCGGTGAGCTGGTCATGACCGGCACATCACAGGCCAGCGCACTGGTTTCCGGTATTGCCGCCCTGTTGCTCCAACTCGAGCCCGACCTGAGCCCCGATGACATCAAATGCAAACTGATGAGCAGCGCCGAACCTGCCATACACAGGAACGGTCGCCTCTACTACAGCCCCTTCCAGCAGGGTAGCGGCGCTGTCAGCGCGACACGCGCGGTGACGCTGGGGATATCAGGCTGCGGCAATGCGGGGCTGGACCTCGCTCGTGAGATCAGCGGAGAAATGCACTTCGAGGGCCCCGCTGTAGTTGACGATGCCGGGCAGCCGACGCTGCCGGGTATCGAGCATATGCTCGCTCCCGATGCCACGGAGGACGCCCCTTCCAGCGCTTTGCGGTGGGGCGTTAAAGCCCACATCGAGCGAAAAGACGGCCTCCCACCGGAAGAAAACTTGCCGATAAACTGGCTCGAAATCTACTTTTCCGAGAAAGCAAAGATCGAAGAACTCTCGCGCAACGCGGACGTCAATTCCAGCAACTAACCCGCAATTTCGACCCGCTACCCCATATGGGTCAAACCCGGAGCAACACCTCACCGCGCATATTTTTTTAATTGTTTTTCAATCATTTAGAGCCAATTACCTCAAGCCAACTATGAATCAGCGGACGCCTTCCGCGCTCCTTTAAGAAACCGCTGCCCCAAACAGGGTATGGAAACCTCTTCAACCCCCTCTTCCCCAACTCTATAACGTCCCTAAGCATCACAAACCCGCGATGCAAAGTGCCTCTCAAGGACGAGATCAGGTTAAAGAAATTGGGTCACAAGGGTGGCCGTATCACGCGATGAGGCAGAGGATTTTATGAGAAACGACATGAAGTCATTGCGACTTACAAAAACCTTCGCTGCTTGCGCTTTCGCCGCGATGACTCTCAGCAGCTACTCGTTTGCAGGCAACCTGCAGGATACCGAAGAAAACACCCTGAAAGTATCCGATATACCTGCGTCGATCGCAAAACAGTATGAATATCGCGCTCCCGGCTACAAGTGGGGAGATTCCAATGTCAGCCAACAAACATACTCAGCACACTGGGAAACCGCAGCCGCGAGCACCCCAAATTTTAAGTGGGCGAGTACTGATAGGGAACCATCAACCGATGCTGCGCTTGGCAGCGCCAGCGTTTCTGGTGACCCAAGCGACTCTGGCGCCGGAGTTGTAAGCCATGCCGGATACCGCTGGGGCATCCGCAACGTCGCTGACCAGGCAGGCTACCGCTGGGGCATCCGCAACGTCGCTGACCAGGCCGGTTATCGCTGGGGCATCCGCAACGTCGCTGACCAGGCGGGTTACCGCTGGGGCATCCGCAATGTCGCCGATCAGGCCGGTTATCGCTGGGGCATCCGCTACGTCGCCGACCAGGCCGGTTATCGCTGGGGCATTCGCAACGTCGCCGACCAGGCCGGTTATCGCTGGGGCATCCGCAACGTCGCCGATCAGGCAGGATATCGGTGGGGTATTCGATAGGCGGCCGTGTGGCGAAGAACTGAGAAAAAAAGCGGCTATAAGCCGCTTTTTTTTGGTTGTAGCTCCGGCGTGACCTCCACAGTGCAAGCACGCTATCATCGGACCCCGATCTTATCTAAACGGGGCCCATTTGTTTGAAGATATCAGTCAACACCCTGCTTTGCTTTCTCGGCGCTCTGTTGTTTAGCAATGTGGCTGAGTCGTTGAGCCCCCGCGACTACACGTTTCAGCTTTCCCCCGCAACCAAAGAACTTACGCAACAGTCTGTTAGAAGTGTCTTTCAAGACAGTAACGGCTTCATCTGGATACTTACACAGGAGGGCCTACACAAATTTGACGGCTACTCCGTCACTAGATTTAGAGCATCTAACCGAGATCCGGCCTCGATAAGCCATCAGTCAACTACTGATATCGTAGAGGATTCGAACGGCTTCCTTTGGGTATCAACGGCAGGAGGTGGGTTAAACAAATACAACCCCGCTAACCACAAGTTCTCGTCAATTCAAGCGGCAACCACGCAATCTGATAAGCACCCTTTGTCCAACAACATATATTCAATGTACAAAGATAGTGATGGTTTTATCTGGATAGCTTATGAGGGTGGCGCCGGATTCAGTAGATTTTCGCCAAATACGCAAAAGTTTGATCATTTCCCGCCCGACACTACCGCGAAGCAAACCCGTGCTGTTTCCTTTGTGGAGACGGCCGACAAGAAACTCTGGATATTAATAGACGGACTGGGATTACTACAGCTCAACAGACAGCGCGACTTTGAAAATATCATTGCAGTCACAACGGACGTTGAAAACTTCACCGGGGTCACTCGCTTTAGCCACCTCATGGCATCTAAAGATGGAAAGCTGTGGATATCAACACTCAATGGGGGGCTGATCAAGTTCAACCCGAATACAGGACGTTTTACACGCTACACCAACGAATCCACAAGAAATAGAGCCCTCTCCGACAACACCGTGTACATGTCGATCGAAGACCAATCTAACAACGTTTGGGTAGCAACACGTTCAGGCGTGAGCGTATGGGAACCAGAGAGCGACACGTTTACTTGGATCAATGCTACGAACTCAAATCTACCTGATGATCAAGTGTTTAGCATATTTCAAAGCAAAGCAGGAATTATCTGGATAGGCACCTTCAATGGACTTGCATACGGTACGAGATCGCTGTTCTCACGCGTAGATTCTGAAACCGGCTCTTCTGGGGACTCGATAAACACTTTTGCCGAAGACGGCGATGGAAGAATCTGGATAGGAACGAACTCGGGAATACACATCTACGACCCAAGAGGGGGCACCTCCGATCACTATCAACCTGCGACAGCCATAAATGAAAAAATATCCTCTCAGCTTGTAATGAGCCTGTTAATTGAAGATGAGTCCTTATGGATAGGAACCCTTGATGCTGGGCTAAACCGATTCAGCTTCGAAAACAACAAGGTCGAAACCTACAAGAAGCGCATATCGGACGAAGGTAGCCTGAAGGCTGATGGAATCACATCGATCGTTCGGGCGTCTAACGGAAATTTATTGGTCGGCACATATGGTGGCGGACTGAGCGTTTTTATTGAGAAAAGCAAAAGCTTTAAAACTTACCTTTTCGACCCAAACAATCCGGATAGCATCAGCAGTAATAATGTGATTGCAATTTCAGAAGATAGCGCCGGGGACATCTGGATAGGAACTGAAAACGGCTTAAATTTCTTCGATGACTCGGCGGAAATTGTCAAATTCAAAGGATTCAAGTCTAGTCTAGACGACCCTGAGAGCCTTTCGAGCAATATGCCCTGGGCGTTACACGAGGACAAATCGGGGACACTCTGGATTGGAACACAAAGCGGAGGACTAAATTCATGGACTAGGGATGACAGACGGAGGAAGATCAACCGTTTTTCACAGTACCTTGAATCGATCAATCTTCCAAGCGCGGATGTCTATGCAATAACTAGCGACAGCGATGGAAACATATGGATGTCCCACAATCGAGGGCTTTCAAGATTCTCTGTTGATAAAAACTCAACAGAAAATTTCGACCTTTCCGATGGCCTACAGGGTTCGGAGTTCAATCATGGCGCCGTATTTAGAGATAGCAAATCAATACTGTATTTCGGAGGTAACAATGGCTTCAACATAATTGACCCGAGTAATCTTAGAAAAAGCGTATACTTACCACCAGTTCAAATCACAGAATTTAAAATTCTTAACGAGGAAGTATTCTTCGACGAGCCGCTGTCTGAAAGAAAGGAAATAGAACTAGCTCACGACTTCCGATATGCCAGCTTTACGTTCGCATCTCTTGATTACACAAACCCGTCATCGAATCTGTATCGCTACAAGCTGAACGGGTTTGACGATGAATGGATAGAGCTCGGCACATCCAGGTCTGTCTCGTTCACAAGCCTTCCAGCTGGAAACTACGAGTTCCTCCTACAAGGCAGCAATTCAGATGGTGTCTGGAGCCCCGCAACATTATCTTTCTCTCTGCGAGTTCATCCTGCACCATGGTTTAGTCCCATCGCATACATATTCTATGGTATCGCGGCAATTCTCGTCATGGCGGCCATCGTTGCCCAACAAAGAGCCAGAAGCGCTCTTGCTATCGCCCGGCAACGTGAACTAGAGAACAAGGTTCAAGAGCGCACTGTAGATTTAGAAGAAGCTAGAAACGCAGCCGAGAGGGCAAACCGGGCGAAATCTGACTTCTTGGCGACCGTAACACACGAAATCAGAACTCCTCTGCACGGAATAATTGGGATGACGGAGCTACTGCAGCATACGCCACTCTCGGAGGAGCAGAAGCGTTACGCGTTAGCAGCGCATTCCAGTGGAGAATCTCTTCTGGATCTCATCAACTCGATTCTCGACTTCTCGAAAATTGAAGCCGACAAAGTAGTGGTCGAGCGTATCGAGTTTGACCTAGTGGGACTTCTAGATGAAATATGCTATATCCAAAGCGAAGCTGCAAACAGGAAGTCTCTCGGAATGTTCTATTACATCGAGCCTAACATACCTTACAGACTGATTGGAGACCCAACGAAAATTAGGCAGATCGTAACTAATCTGTTTAGCAATGCAATTAAGTTCACCGAGGAAGGCTCAGTGACACTGAGGGCAGGTTGGAAACCGGAAGATTCGACTCATGGTAAGGGCAGCCTATCTATAGAGGTGAGCGACACCGGCATCGGGATCGAGCCCAATGCGAAGGAACGTCTGTTTGAAGCATTTACTCAAGCCGATGCAAGCACCACCAGAAAATACGGCGGAACTGGATTGGGTCTAGCTATTTCGAAGAACTTTGTGGAGCTTATGTGCGGAAACCTTTCGGTCGAGTCATCACTTGGTGTTGGGACAAAATTTTTGATCACGATACCTTCCCTCGAGGCACCCGGGAATGGCAAGTCGCCCAGCGAAAATGTCGCCTCTGGGGTAACTCTATATTCAATCAACGAGAGGGTTATCGAATCGTTTGTTGGACACGCGAAGCGAGCTCAAAGAAAGGCATATATCTGTCGCACTCAAACCGAGGCATTCGTCAAAGAGCATACGAGCTCGGAAATAGTAGTCGATGTTGACGCTTTCATAGGAAAGACGGATTTAATCGACTTCCTTTCAGACTGTCATTTTGAGCGAAAGATTCTACTTTGTTCTTTCAGGTTTGATACCGAGCCTTATGAGAATCTGATCGATTCAGTCATCATTAAACCAGCTTCGAGCACATCACTTCTTCAGCTGAAGCCAGGCAATAGATTACCGAATGACGATTTCACAGATGACGTCCACTTTGGACAAGCCGGCAAAGGTGAGGTGGTCCGCGTATTAATCGCAGAGGACTTGGAAACCAATCAGAAAATTGCGAGGGCCGTTTTAGAAATGTTTGGTTGCGAGGTAACGGTCGCAAATAACGGAAAAGAAGCGCTCGAGAGATTCAAAGAGTCCACGTACAACGTGGTCTTCATGGATTGTCAAATGCCTGTGATGGATGGCTATGAAGCGACGGCCAGTATAAGAGAGCACGAGCAGATCAGTGGCATTAGAAAAACGCCGATAATTGCTCTTACTGCCGGAAACAGCAATGACGAAATGCGCCGAGGCATTGCAGCCGGAATGGATCAGTACCTCACGAAGCCGTTCAAGATGGACGAAATTAGGGATGCGCTTGAATCGCAGGGGATCGTGGTGAGGCGCGCGGCTCATACAGAATCACAAGACGATGATTCCTCAGACACGAGAACTACCACTAATGTTTATTTGGGCACAGAAACTCTGAACATGAGGGCCCTTGAGAATATTTTTGCCGTTGAAAAGCAAACCGGCTCTGACTTACTTGAAAAGCTTATAGACGGCTATCGCAACCAGATGACTCAAAAGATTGAGCAACTAAAGTTGGCCTCAAAAGAAAGGGATAGCAACTCCATTTTCTCAGCGGCACACGCCATTAAGTCCATGAGCTCAAACCTAGGGGCTGAAAGAGTACGAATAATCAGCTCGGAAATCGAGAAGATTTCAAAATCGGATAGTGCTCGCATCCTGGATGGAGAAATCAACGAGTTGGAGCTCGCCAATGAAGACTTTCTTTCGGCGATTAATCGGCTTCGCCGTCCTGCTTAGACGATGAGTAAGGTTCCCCTAGCAATTATATGTTCCACATTGGCAACATTGTTAGTATCTTTTCCGACGCATGCTACTGAGATTCAAAGTTCAACCCTTCAAGACGCGACTCGAATCCAAGCCAGTCAAATTTCAATCCAAGATTTTTCGAGCTCGGCTAATCTCAGGAACAGGCCGGTAACAGCAATTCTAATCGATTCCTACGGCCGCTTGTGGACGTCTACGCAAAGCGGAGTTTTTCTGCATGATGGAGAGCAGGTAATTTCGTTTAGTGCCCAAAAAGGGCACGAGCACTATGCACCCTCTCTAGATATAACCGCGCTTGCCGAGGATTCTAACGGTGAAATTTGGGCTACGTCCACAAGCCTCGGTCTCATGAGATATAGCTCTCAACGACAGAGCTTTCTCCTATTTCCGAGTGCACCTAGCCAAGGTATTACTGACGCAATTGCGCATAGCTCTGGAGACCTGATATTTATTGCACAGGGAAAAGTTCACGGCATCGACATATCAACGGGCGCACCAATCCATTGGATCACGCGTGCTTGGAGAGACTCAGGAGCAGGCGATGCTCATCAAGTGATGTTTTCAAACGGAGGCGACGTATTCTTTGTCTCCGGCTCACATGGTCTTGTAAAACTGGATGTTTCGGAGCGCAAGTCAGTAGAGACTACCTGGCGTGACGCTCTACGATGGATAACATCCGGCGGCGATACCCTAAATCTACGCGAGAATCATAGTCTTGAGAATACAGAGAAGTATGGCGCTCGCAATCAGGCATCGCCTACAGATTTGGAGACCGCGCTCGACGCTACACGTGGATCGTCGCGTAAGTTAGCGGTTTTCCGAGATTTAATATTTTTGGGTACCGACAAAGGTCTGTCAGCATTCACTCCATCCGGAACTCTTTTTCAGGAATATACCAAAAGCAACTCCGGGCTCTCAGGGGATCACATAACTGCACTAGCCTCAGACGAGAATCAACTTTGGATCGGGACGTTCAACGGGCTATCTCGACTTACCATCAGCGATTTTGGGAATTTTAGTCGCACCGAAGAAGCGCCCTTGCAAGACGTTTTAGATTTCTCTGAGGACTCGAACGGAGATATTTGGGTTGCAACATATAATGGACTGCTTCGCTATAGTCCTGGTTCGGAATCCATCAAAGATGCAAGAAGTGTGCTTCCAACGCTGGAAATTGTTGACGATAGGATTATGGCAGTTAGTAGTGCTTTCGGATCTCTGTGGATAGGAACCAGACGGTCAGGACTAACTATCTTCGATACAGGAAATAACTCTCCAATTTTATCCGATCTGGTTTTCGATGATGATTTCGCGGTTGCCAGCATAGCCCAGATTGACTCAAATAGGACATTAATCGGCAGTTATAGCCACGGGCTTTTTTTACTTTCCCGAGTAGACGATTCTCGAATCGCTTTACAGTCATCTCAATTGCTAAATGAGCCGATACTTGGAATTTTTCCGGTCGAGTTTGGAGTATTGGCTATAGGTGGATCCAAAATCTTTGCAGTGCAGCCGGAGGAAATGGACGTCGTGGAATTATCTCTGACAAAGGGTGGCAAGCCAAATAACATGATCTTGACCGCAGTCAGTCAGGTTTCACCCGAGAGTTTCTTAATTGGGACTCAAAGTCATGGCATGTTGATAGCTTCAATCAAGTCACTACAGTCTACAGCGACTCTTCGGGAGGTAATGCCAGAGATCTTGCAGTTTGCGTCCGCAATATATGCTATCGAGAAAGACGATTCAGGACGCTTCTGGATCGCAACATCAAACGGGCTTTTTTTATACTCTTCAGACCTGCGGTTCCTTCGAAGATACAGCCGAGCCAATCACTTGCAGGCCGACAACTTTAATTTCGGCGCGTCACTACGCTCTACAGACGGAACGTTATATTTTGGAAGCAACCTCGGGTTTACAAAGATTACGCCAAGCCTTGCCACGGCGCCCCCGCAAGAATCACGTCTTTATCTGAACAAAATTAACGCTGGCGCTCAGCGATTTCGTGGGTCGCAGCGCTTGTTGCGCACCGAAACCATCACCCTAACCCACAAAGATCGGTTTCTGACACTGAATTTCAGCACACGAGACCTTACCAACGTGGATACCACCAGGTATCGTCACAAGCTGGAGGGTTTTGATGACGACTGGGTAGACATCGGCAACCGCGGTTCCGCCACATACACCAATTTGCCCGCCGGCAGTTACGTGTTCAAAGCACAAGCTCTTAATGCCTCTGGGGTATGGAGCCCGGAGGGCGTATCGATCGGCGTCACTGTCAAACCCGCGCCGTGGCGGACATGGTGGGCATATACGCTCTACGGCCTGTTCGTGCTGGCTATCGTCTATCTGATGCTCAGGGTATACCGGGAACGAATGCTAAAGGAGCAGGCAGAGAAGCAAGCGGATGAGATGCAGAGAATAGCGGATCAGTTCGCTGACGAGGTCCAGGACCAGATGGACTTTCAGCGTGTACTCGCAGACTCAATGCATCGCTACAACAAGGAGTTGCTGGCATGGGCAAATGTCTGTATCCGACGCAGCGCCGAGTACGCACACGGCGACGCGTCAGCCCTTCAGTCTGGTATTGAGTACAGGCTGCGGGTGCTGGATCTGGTTCAGGATGCACTTTACTACCGAGGGGAGCAGCTCTACCTTGATCCCCATGCCTTCGTTTCAAAGCTCTTCACACTCGCGGCAGAGCGGCATCCAGCGTTGAACCAGCGACTGACCGCAATCAACGATGCCACGAACGAACTGCTTCCAGCTTCTCAGGCCATACCGATTGCAGTGATTGTTGGTGAGCTATTCGAGAACAGCTTGAGTCACAGCTTCGCAGCGTCACAGGGGCCTTGCTACCTGCGTATCGCTTTAACGATGCCATCGGTGAACGAAGTGCAGCTCGAAATTCAGGACAACGGCGTGGGCATACCGGCAGGCCTGAGTTTTGAGGCGGCGGAGTTTGCTGGTTTTGCCATCGTGGCTGACGCTGCATTGGCTGCGCGCGGCGCCCTCACGATTGGTTCAGACCGCAAGTCTGTGCTCGGACAGTTCTTGCTCGCTGAGAAGCCGAAGAAAAAGGATCAGCGGCCCTGAAACCTGGGCTCACGCTTCTCCTGACGCGCCCTGAACCCCTCCTGCAGGTCCTGTGACTCCATGCACTCAGCCGCCAGCCCCTGGGCGAACGCCCGATCGAGCGTGCCTGCAGCTGATTGCTGGATGATCTTTTTCATGGCTCTTACTGAAAGCGGAGCGAGCGCTGCGATACTGGCTGCGAGCCTGTCGACGGTGTCTTTGAGGGCCGCAGGCTGCACCAGGTAGTCAAGGAAGCCAATCTCCAGCAGCGTCTGCGCGGGCATTTCCTCTGCCGCCAGTAGCATGCGCTTCGCGGCGCTAACGCCCAAACGCTCCACAAAGCGGTTCACCCCGCTGACAGGGTAGCAGAGGCCTATGGCTGCCGCGGGAACTCTTAGTTTACTGCCCGCAATTCCGACACGAAAGTCACAGCTGAGCGCCAATTCGGCGCCACCGCCATACACGTTACCGCTGATCGCACAGATGGTGGGTATAGAAAGCTCTGCGATCAGGTCGGTTGTTTCCTGAAAGGCGTCGCCGGACAAACTGCCGCTTCCCAGCTGCTGCAGGGACGCACCGGCACAAAAGGTCTTGTCGCCCTCACCGGTGATGATCAGGACCCGGACCTGCTCGTCGCCTTGCACCGCCACCAGGGCAGATTGAATGGCGCTCAGCTGCTCTTGCCCGAGCGCATTGTGCTGAGCGGGATTGTTCAGTGTCAGGCGGGCGATGTGCCCGGTGCACTCATAGCGTATGGTATCTGTCATGGGGATGAATTCTGGCACACACCGGGATAAGGCGCCAGATAACACCGGCGTATTGGCGCTAGACAGGATACCGGGCCAGTCTGATACTGAGTGCTTTTGCCGGGACAGGAGAGGAATGAACACAATGAAGCGCTGCGGTTGGTGCGGAACGGACCCCCTCTACCTGGCCTACCACGATCAGGAGTGGGGCGTCCCGGTGCGGCACGACCCTACGCTATTCGAGTTTCTGGTGCTGGAGGGGGCACAGGCGGGCCTTTCCTGGATTACGGTACTGCGCAAGCGCGGCGGCTATCATCGCATGTTTGCAGGGCTGGACCCCGAGAAAGTGGCGGTCTTGTCCGATGCGCAGTTGGAGAGCGCCCTGCTGGATCCCGGCATCGTGCGCAACCGGCTAAAGGTGTTCAGCGCGCGTAAAAATGCCCAGGCATTTTTGAACATCCAGGCATCCGCTGGCTCATTCTCCAGTTACCTCTGGCAGTATGTCGACAATGTTCCGATCACCAATCACTGGAATAGTATGGCTGAGGTGCCGGGCCGCACGCCGCTTTCGGACAGGATCAGCAAGGATCTGAAGCGTCACGGATTCAGCTTCGTGGGGTCGACGATCATTTATGCCTACATGCAGGCCATAGGCATGGTCAACGATCACCTCACAGACTGCTTTCGGCACGCGGAGTGCCATCGCCTCGCGTTTGAGACCGAGGGGGCCTGATGGGGGACGCGGGTCGATCGCTGGAGGCGCGGGAGTCGAGCAGTGCACGGGTATGGCAGTTGGCGTGGCCCACGATTATTTCCAACCTGCTGTTCACGACCGTCGGCTTTCTGCACATCAAGATCGCCGCAGGGCTTGGAACGTCTGCTGTCGCTGCGGTAACCACAGGCCACCGGGTGTTCTTTCTTGTGCAGGCTATCCTCATGGGGCTTTCGGTGGCGACCACCGCGACCGTTTCGAGGCACTGGGGGGCCAAACAGGTCGCAGCGGCAGAGATGGCAAGCTGGACGGCGTTGCTGTTGGCTCTGCTGGTTGCGGCACTGCTGACTGTTCCTGTGCTTTGGGTGCCCGAAGCCATCGCGGGAATTTTCGGCCTGGACGACGCGACGACCGTCCTCGCCGCGAGTTTTATTTTCTGGCTCGGTTTGTTCAATCTCTTCTCGGCAACAAACATGATGTTGTCCACCTCGTTGCGTGCCACGGGCGATGTCATTACACCGCTGTATTTTCTCGCCTGCAGCACCTTCATGAATGTCATGTTCGGCTACGCGCTGGCATTTGGCGTAGGCCCGTTACCGACCATGGGCGTGGCCGGGGTGGCGCTGGGCGGTGGCATAGCGGGCGCTTTGGTAACCGTAGCGTTCGTCCTGATGTGGTGGAGAGGCCGCTTCAACCTGCAACCCGTAGGAGAGGCGCGCTTCGACTGGACCGCAGCCCGCAAACTGGTGCGCATTGCCCTCCCTGCCGTCACTGAACAGGGTGTTGTACAGATCGCCTTCCTCGCATTCTTTGCAATTGTGGCCAACTACGGCACCAGTGCCTATGCTGCCTACGGCATTGGTATCAGCCTTGTGGCTTTTCCCATCGTTGTCGGCTTTGGTTTCGGCATTGCAACGGCGACTCTGGTCGGGCAGCAGCTGGGAGCGGGCCGCCCGGCGCAGGCGATGCTCATCGGTTGGCGATCACTGCGTATGGCGCTCCTGGCCATGATCACACTCTCGGCACTGATGGCCTGGTACGCCCGGGATCTGGCTGCCTTCATGATCGACGATCCCGAGGTAATAGACCTCACGGTCGGCTTCATCTTCATCATTTGTCTTGCACAGCCCATGATGGCGGTTGATTTTGCGCTGGCCGGCGCACTGCGGGGAGCTGGCGACACACGCTTTCCGCTGCTGGCAACATTCGTCGGGATTATCTTCGGTCGCCTCCTGCCCGCCTGGCTCTGCGTACAGTTCGGCTTGTCCGTCTACTGGGTTTTTGCCGTGATGCTGCTGGATTACCTGTTGAAATCCTGCTTGTTGATGTGGCGTTATCGCTCCCGGAAATGGCTGGACACCACCTCCGGCAGAAACGCACAGGTCCCGCGCTAGACAGCGACAAAAAAAATACTTAAAGTTTGAATTGTCGACTATCGAGTACGGACGGCGGAAGCTCCAGAATCCGCAGAGGCGCTGCATGACCAGACTGAGTGAGGGACCACAACAAGGATCACCGTTCAACCGAACTGCACAGCACGATGCCAAACGCGCTGCCATCCTTTCCCAGGCGGCACAACTGTTCAATTCGAAGGGCTCGCGGGCAACCACGCTGCGGGATATCGCCGAGTCCCTGGGACTCACGAAAACCAGCCTCTACTACTATGTAAAAACCAAGGAAGAGCTCATTTTCCAGTGCTATCTGGCAACGCTGGATCATCACCTGCAATCGATGGCCGAGATTGAACGCCGCTGCGCGAGCCCGCTGGAGCGCGCGCGTCAGTTCTTCCTCCTGCAATTCGAAAACTGGCTGGCGGCGCAGGAAAACAGGGGGCCCCACTACGCGGCGTTGCTGGAGATCGCCTCCCTGCAGGGGGCACAGCGAGATGAGGTGGAGGCACGCTACATTGACATGTTCAAGCACCTACGTGGCTACCTGCGCGACGGTATCGCCGCGGGTGAAATCAGGCACTGTGAAACCTCGGCTGCAACGCGGGCGATCCTGGGCTCGGTGGACTGGGTATTTTTCTGGCTGCACAGCCTGCCCAGGAGCTCCGTACCCGAAGTGGCAGCACAGGCCTGGGACATTATCGCTCATGGCCTGCGCAGCGGCGAGGACATCTATCAACCCGCACCACTGGCCATCAGCTCATCACCGGAACCCTACATACAGGGCTTCGACCGCGATGAACAGAACAGGCAGAAACAGCAGGCGTTCTACAAAACAGGCACCTGGTTCTTTAACAAGAAGGGGTTCACCGGTACCTCGCTGGATGAAATCGCGGAGCAGCTGAACGTTTCCAAGGGTGCGTTCTACTATCATATCCGCAACAAGGAGGACCTGCTGTTCAACTGCTATACCTATTCGCTGGACATCAATGAAGAGATCCATGCCCAGGCAGTGCAGCTACAGGGTAATGGGCTGCACAAGATCGACCAGGTGTGCCGGAAGATCTTTCACGCGCAGAACTCTGACCGCGGCCCGCTGATTCGCTACAGCACCATCACCGCACTGCCGATGCCACGCCGTAAACAGATCCTGGCGCGCACTGAGGCCTCCAATCGACGCTTTGGCGACTTCATCCGTGAGGGAATAAGCGACGGCAGCATTCGGGACATCGATCCCTTCATCGCACAGCAACTGATCACGGGCGCCATCAACGCCTCCATGGACATCAAACTTTGGCGACGGGTGGACGATCTCGACGCGGTCGCCATCGACTACTTCGACCTGTTTTTCAACGGACTCGCGCCCCGCAAGGGCCGGGCCTGAACCCAATCAGAGAGGCATATTTGTGGCAGACAAACTGCAGAAGCTACTGACCCTGCTCGAAGTCGAGCGCATCGACAAGTACCTGTTCATCGGAAACAGCCCGAGCTACCCGCCCCGCGTATTCGGCGGTCAGGTGCTGGGACAGTCCCTCAACGCGGCCAGCAGGACCGTGGACAGCGAGCGGAAGGCACACTCCATGCACGCCTATTTCCTGCGCCCGGGAAACCCCAAGAAGCAGATAGTGTACGAAGTCGACCCCCTGCGCGACGGCGGTAGCTTCACCACGCGGCGAGTGACCGCGAAACAGGATGGCATTCCCATTTTCAGCACGTCGGTGTCATTCCAGGCCGAGGAGGAAGGATTCAGCCACCAGTTCGATATGCCCAGCGTCACGCCGCCCGAAGAGCTGGAAACCGATTTCGAGTTCTGGAGCCAGATGGCCAAGCGCCATCCGGAGCGCTTTGGACCGCCGATGATGCAGGCGCTGGAGCGTCGACCCGTGAAGCGGCGGGATTATCTGAACCCACAGCCACAAGAACCCGAGCAATACACCTGGTTCCGGGTCCTGGATCCGGAGCAGGTCATCGGTGACGACCCGGTTCGACACCAGACCATCCTCGCCTTCATCTCGGATTTCGCCCTGCTGGGCGCTGCCCTCCTGCCGCATCCGGCGACGGTCATGGACCCACAGATGCAAACCGCCAGTCTGGACCACGCACTGTGGATACATCGTCCTCTGCGGGTTGACGAGTATCTGCTCTACGCGATTGACAGTCCCACCGCGCACGGCGGGCGGGGCCTGAGTCGAGGCAGCTTCTATAACCGTCAGGGGGAGCTGGTGGCGTCAACCGCCCAGGAGTCACTGTTGCGGCGCAAGCGGCCTGTCAGCGATACGTGACGAGCTGCTCGCCCTGCTGCGCACCCAGCACCTGCAGGAAGGACCTGTCGTTGAAATACGACAGGGACACCTTGTCCCCGCTGTAGAACAGTTGCGTGACTGAGCAGTTGAAGATGGGCTCGTAGAATTTATAGGCGTGTTCGCCAGACAAACCCAGAACCTGACTGACGATGGTCGCAATCGTGCCGCCGGAGGTGAAGATGCCGACGGTTTTCCCCGCACCCTGGGCGGCCATCACCGCTTTCAGTGCAGCGCCGACTGCGCCTGAATACTCCGCCCAGCTCTGGATACGCGGTTCATCACAATCCCCTGAGGTCCAGTGGGTGAATACCGCCTCGATCACCTTCTGGTAATCCTTGCTCGACGACAGGCCCTTGTCCACCAGGGCCTGGATAGCCGGATTCGCTTTGGCCACAACGGGCACCAGGTAACGGATCTGCTCGTCATTGCGCACTTCATCAAACCGCGGGTCGATGTGATGCTGCACTGCAACCGGCTGGCTGGCCAGCGCCAGGGCTGTGGTCTCACGTTGGCGCAGCAGCGCACCGCTGTAGGCCGCGTCCAGCTGGATACCCTGATCCCGCAGATAGTGACCCAGCACCTCTGCCTGGCGACTCCCCAATGGGGAAAGTTTGTCGTAATCGTCGGCACCGAAAGACGCCTGCCCGTGCCGGAAAAGATACAGTGTAGCCATTATGCGATGTTTGCCTGTTGTTCAGGATTGCGGTTAAAGCGCAGCTTGCGCCGGTAGGGAAAGAAGTCCTCGACATGCCCCTCGCGGATGCGTTCCTGCAGACCTCGCCAGAAGCTTGCCTCATAGATATCACTGTGCATTTCATCGAACACCCGGCGCGCGCGCTGGTTGCCGGAAAAGAACAGGCGAAACTCCTCGGGGAAGATATCGTTGGGGCCCACGTTGTACCAGGGCTGGCTGGCCAGCTCTTCGGCCTCGCTGCGCGGCGTGGGAATCTCGCGGAAATTGCAGTCCATCAAGGGCACAATTTCGTCGTAGTCGTAAAACACCACGCGCCCATGTCGGGTGACGCCGAAGTTCTTCAGCAACATATCACCGGGAAAGATATTCGCGGCGGCCAGCTGCTTGATGGCGTTGCCGTACTCGTCCATCACGGCCACTACCTGCTCATCGGTCGCGTTCTGCAGGTACAGATTCAAGGGCGTCATGCGGCGTTCAACGTAGACGTGCCGGATCACCAGCGCCTTGCCATGTTCCTCGATCATGGACGGGGCGACTTTGTGCAGCTCATCCATCAGCTCGTCGGAGAAGCGTTCCCGCGCAAAGGCCAGGTTGGTGAACTCCTGGGTATCCGCCATGCGGCCAGCACGATCCCAGCGCTTCACCAGCCGGTATTTCTCCTTCACCTGTTCACGCGTCATTTCCTTGGGGGGCGTAAACCGGTCCTTGATGATCTTGAACACAAAGTCGTAGGACGGCAGTGTAAACACGCTCATCACCATCCCCTTGATGCCGGGCGCGATGATGAACTGGTCGGTGGTCTTCTGCATGTGCCGATAGGCACAGCGGTAGTAGTAGGTTTTGCCGTGCTTGTTGTAGCCCATGGAGCTGTAGAGTTCGGAAATCGGCTTGGCCGGCATCAGCTGCTGCAGGAACAGCACATACTGCGAGGGAATACTGGCGTCGACCATGAAATAGGCGCGGGTAAAACTGAACACCACACTCATTTTATCCGCACCAAACAGGATGGTGTCGACGTAAACCTCGCCGTTACCGGAGTGCAGAATGGGGATGACGATGGGCATCGAATCCGGCCCGGAAACAATTCTGCCGACGATGTAAGCGCCCTTGTTGCGAAAGAAATGAGGTTCGAGCGTCTGCAACTCGACACCTTCCCGGGAGAGATCCAGGCGCCCGGACAAGCAGCCATTGATCGCTGCCGCAAGGTTGTTGATATCTCGCTCGAGGTCTTCCCAGGGCAGCCTGAAGCTGTAATCTCCAAGCAGCGTAGCCAGCATCCGCTTGAGGTCATCGCCAAACGGGTAGCTCCGGTACACCTTGCTCACGTCCGGAGCCGGCATGTCCCCCTGAGGCGAGAAAACGAAGGCGTATTCGTCGCGGATCTTGCGGTGTTTGAATACGCCGCAGTAGACCGAGTTGAAAAACGTCTCGGCAATCTCGAAATTGTTATGCCCACGCACCAGGTCAGCGTAAACCAGACGCGCTTCCTGCCAGAACTGAAGCGAGTGCAGCTGTTCACCGGCAATCAACTCGACGTATTCCAGCACCCGGGTGGTGGCTTCCTTGTAGAGGTCTATGCGACGGATGGAGGCGGCATGCATGCCCAGCCAGTCCTGGGCTTCAAAGCGCGAACGCGCTGCGAGGGTGATATTCTGGAACTCGGCAAAGTAGGCTTCAAAGCCATTCAGAATGGTGCGCGCAAACCGTGCCTGTTGCTCTTTCCGCTGCATTTCGCCGTCGCCACCTACAGGTTGGGGTTGCCGAAGCGCCGGCGCAGCTTGCGCATACCGCCCAACCAACGGTCGTAATCGGCTGCCTTGTGAGCCCGGTAATCGGCCACCTGGGGATGAGGGAGAATCAGGAAGCGCTCTGCGGCCAGGCCTTCGACAACCGCTTCCGCCACTTCATCCGGCGTCAGAATGCCGTCGACACCTGCGGTACCGCCCTCCTCCACGCTGCCGATCATCTGTGTGGCCACGGCCTGTGGGCAAAGCGCAGACACCTTGATGCCATCGTCGCCGTGGGTGATTGCAAGGGCCTCGGCAAATCCGATGGCCGCGTGTTTGGTCGTCGAATAGGCTGCGTCGCCCACCTGGTTCAGCAAGCCAGCAGCGGACACGGTATTCAGCAGGTAGCCCTGCCCGCGGGCCAACATTCCGGGCAGGCAGGCGCGCGCGGCGTACACATGGGCCATAACGTGGATCTCCCACATGGCTTGCCAGGTCTCGTTCGGCGCCGAGGTCGCCCACCAGGGCTCACCGTCACCGGCGATGATGCCCGCATTACTGCAGAACAGGTCGATATGGCCGTACTTGTCTGTAACCTCGTCGACCATGGACTTCAACGCGGCTTCATCGCGCACATCAAGTGCATAGGCATCGCCGTCCACCAGCGCGGCGACTGCCTTGGCATCAGCTGCGTGCAGATCCGCGACCACCACCTTCCGAGTGCCTTCACGATGGAAGCGTGTGCACAGGGCCTTGCCGATGCCGTTGCCACCGCCCGTGACGATGACGACGCCACCGCTCACCTGCACTACAGCAGCTCCTTGGCGAAAAACTCGAGCACGTCCGGGTCGTGCACACCCAGCAGCATGGTGCCCACTTCGCCGCGGGACGCCGCCGCCTTCCAGCTCGACAGGCGTTCAACAATGCGCTCCCGGGGCCCGACCAGGGCGACCTCATCGAGCAACTGGTCTGGCACCAATGCCTCTGCCTCGGCCTTCTTGCCCGAAAGATAGAGATCCTGAATACGTTCGGCCACCTCTCCGTAACCAGCGCGAGTCGCGTAATCCGTGTAGAAGTTCTTGCCCTTCGCCCCCATGCCACCAATGTACAGCGCAAGCCAGGGGCGCAGCGAATCATAGGCGGCCTTGAGGTCATCGTTCACCGCCACCGAGACAAACGGCGCGATATCGAAGTCGGCGAGACTCTTGCCGTTGCCCGCAATGTCAAAACCCTTCTGGATGTGGTCGCCGAGGATGCTGAATTTGTCGGGGTCCATCCACACCGGGAACACGCCGTCCGCCACTTCGCCCGCACAGCGCAGGCCTGCCGGTGTAATTGATGCCGTGTAGATGGGGATGTTGGGATTGCCCTCAAGAATCGATTTCAGGGGCTTGCCCAAGCCCGTTGTGCCCGGGCCCGTATTGGGCAGCTGATACATATCCCCGTCAAACTCCACGGGGCCTTCACGCGCCATGATCTTGCGCATGATCTGGATGTACTCACGGGTGCGGGTCACTGGCTTGCCGTAAGGTACGCCGTGCCAGCCTTCCACCACCTGGGGACCGGAAGCGCCCAGGCCGACAATAAAGCGGCCACCCGACAACTGGTCGAGCGACATGGCCGTCATCGCGCACATCGCAGGTGTTCTTGCGGGCATCTGCATGATGGCAGTACCCACGCGGATCTTGCTGGTCTGTGCCAACACCCAGGTAGCGGCCGTCACGGCATCGTTGCCATAGGCCTCGGCGGTCCATACAGAGTCGTAACCCATGGCTTCCGCACGGTGAATCAGGTCCAGCGGGATGTTGATCTGTTTGCCAGAGTAGCCCAGCAATATACCCAGTTTCATGATGTGTTCTCCCGGTTCATGATCGAAACGGCTGCCGCCCGGACACCGCACTCATACCGTGCGGCGCCCCGGGCACCGTTCTATTTGGCTTCAGGCACTGTAGCGCAGTTCGTTGAACTTTGCCTGATGATAGTCACCATTGCCAAAGGTGGTGTTGATCATCATCAAGCGCTTGGCGTAGTGACCAATATCCAGCTCATCGGTGATCCCCATGCCGCCGTGCAACTGTATCGCCTCACCGAATATCTTCTTGCCGTTGCGATCGACCAGCACCTTCAGTGCGTGTACACAGGCAGCGGTATCGTCACCCTCGCCATCCAGCTCGCAAACCGCACGGTACAGCAGCGACTTGACCTGCTCGTAGGCCATGAACGTGTCCACCATGCGATGCTGCAGGGCCTGAAAACTGCCGATAGGAACGTCGAACTGCTTGCGCGTTTTCGTGTACTCCAGCGTCTTGGCGTTCAACTGCCCCATGATACCCAACGCTTCGGCAGCCAGCGCCACGTTGGCCCGGGTGATCACCGGACTCATCACGGCATACCCTTCACCCGCTTCACCGACGATATCCGCCACTGGCACGCGTACGTCCGTGAAAGTGATATTGGCCACCACCTGACCGTCCATCATCCGGTAGGCCGTGCGCTCCACCCCTGCAGCATCTGCGGGCACCAGCACCAGGGTAATGCCGTCCTCGTCGCTCTGCTCCCCGCTGCTGCGAGCCGCAACGATAAGCTGGTCAGCGCTGGCGCCGTTGAAGACCACAACTTTCTCACCGTTGAGCACCAGCTGGTCACCCTCGACGGCTGCCGTGGTCTTGATGTCCGTGATCGCGTGGCGGCTCTGGCGCTCCAGATAGGCGAATGCACCCAGGCAGCTACCTTCAATGATGCGCGGGATCAGCTCTGCCTGTTGCTCCACGCTGCCACCGCGCTGCAACAAACCACCGAACAGGAGCACGGTAGCCAGGTAGGGTTCCAGCACAATGCCCTTGCCGAACTCCTCCATCATCACCATGGTGTCCACCGGTCCACCGCCAAAACCGCCGTGGGATTCGGCGAAGGGTACTGACAGCCAGCCCAGCTCGGCGAAGGTCTGCCAGTTTTCGCGGCTCATGCCCTCATCGCTGGCGGCAATTTTGCACCGCGTATCAAAGTCGTAACTGTCCTGCACAAAGCGCGCCACGCTGTCCCGGAGCATGCCCTGTTCTTCTGTAAACTCGAAATTCATTGCTCTGTCCTCTCCAACAATCCGGGTTTAAAGACCGAGTACGGCCTTGGCGATGATGTTCTTTTGCACCTCGTTCGAGCCGCCGTAGATGGTCGATGCACGACCATACATGTAGGTCTGGCGAGCCTGGGAGCCGAAGTCATGCCCCAACTGCTCCGGAGTGAGGTCGTTGGGCAGTACGCCCTGGTAGTAGGCCGCCACTTCCATGCGCAGCTCCTGCACTGCCTGCTGCATTTCCGTGCCCTTGATTTTCAGCATTGAGGATTCCGCGCCGGGCGCGCCGCCGGCCGCCACGGTGGCCAGTACGCGCAGTTCGGTGAACTCCAGGGCCATCAGCTCAATTTCAATGTCGGACAGGCGCTTCTGGAACAGCGGATCACTCAGCAGGGATTTGCCGCCATTCACTTCACGCTCGGCAAATGCGCGGGTCTCGGCCAGGCTGCGCTTGCTGTCGGCAACGCCTGCGATGGCCGTACGCTCGTGGGCCAGCAGGGCCTTGGCGTAGGTCCAGCCCTTATCCTGCTCGCCAATCAGGTTGGCAACGGGCACCCGGACCTCGTTGAACTCCACCTCGTTCAGGCTGTGGTGATTATCAATGGATACAATGGGGTTAACCTTGATGCCCGGCGACTTCATGTCGATCAGCAGGAAGCTGATGCCATTCTGCTTCTTGCCTTCATTGCTGGTGCGCACCAGGCAGAATATCCAGTCGGCGTATTGCGCGTAGCTGGTCCAGATCTTGGCCCCGGTGACCACGTACTCGTCACCCTCACGAACCGCCCGTGTTTTCAGCGAGGCGAGGTCGGAGCCGGCACCCGGCTCTGAGTATCCCTGGCACCACCAGTCGTCGCTTTGCAGAATGCCGGGGAGGAAGCGCGCCTTCTGCTCCTCGTTGCCGAAGGCGTAGATCACCGGGCCAACCATGTTGAGGCCAAAGGGAATCACGTCGCGGATGCCGGCGGCGCTGCGCTCGGTTTCGTAAATGAATTTCTGTGTGGCGTTCCAACCTGTACCGCCGTACTCCTTGGGCCAACCTGGAGCAATCCAGCCTTTTTTGTACAGGCGCTTTTGCCAGTCAATAACCGCTTCCTTGAACGTTTCCAGGTTGTTCAGTCGTGCCTGCAGTTCGCTGTCGTAGGCTTCAGCGAAAAATGCACGCACTTCGTCGCGAAACGCGAGATCTTCGGGAGCAAAACTTGTATCCACGTGGCTACCTCTTGTTTGATCTAGGGAGACCCGGTGGGTCTCGATAAATTTACTCCTGGCGAAACAGCGCCAGGAAACGCAATAAACGGACAGTGTCCGCCAGTCCGCCGGACACCTTGATCGTGCCGTCGGCCAACGCGACCGGAAAACTCCGCTGACCGGCCAGCAACCCCAACCACTCCGTGGCTGCCACTGTCACCACCAGACTCTCGTCTTCGGGTACTGCCTCCAGCGGCTCAATGACCGCAATCTGGTGACGCACGTGCACGGCATAGCGAGCGTCCTGATCAGGGAAAACAAACACGACGCGCTCATCCACGCCTGCACTGCGCTCTGGATCCAGGTTTACCGCCATGCTGCGCAGCACCCCCGCCACCGGGAAAGCCCCGGCGAACGCGACACGCTCCGCACTGATGGGGGAAGGCCCGGTCGTGATGCGCCCCTCGAGCTCCAACGCGTCGGTGAGATACCAGTTGCGAGCGTTGGGGTTGGGTGTGTTCACTGCCAGCATACGCAGCGCACGCGCCTTCAGCTCAGCGGCAACCGGTACAGAATCGGGACTGCCCTCCAGCACCAGATCGGCGAGCTCTGCCGCCCACTGCGGATCAACCGACAGCTGCGCCTGGGCTTCGGCCAGCACCGCAGACGCCCCTCCGGCAAGCGCCAGCAGGCGCTGCGCGCGCGTACCCGCCGCCGTGGGAAAGAGTGTGCTGCTATCGCCCTGGTACCAACCCAGGTAGCCGCTGTAGATCGCCCGCACCGACCAGGCTACGGTGCCATAAAACGGTTGCAGCCAGGGGTGTGCCGCCAATTCCGCCGGCAGTGCAACCCGCCGCGCAAGCGCGTCCGCATCCAGCCCCTGATTCATACCGCGCACGGTCTGGTCGTGCACAAACTGGATCGCATCGCCATAAGCCTCGAGGATGTCATCGATCTCTGCGGCCCCGGACACGGGACGGGTATGGCTGGGGACCAGATGTTCAGCCCCCAGCGAACGTATGAGACGCACGCTGTCGGCCCACTGCATGACATCGCGGTAGCGCGTACCGCGAATGGTATAGAGATTGGGAAAGGCCTTGTAGACGTTGTCGCCGGGCAGCAGCACACGCTCCTCGGGGAGCCAGACCAGCAGCTGGTCGTCGGTCTCGCCGGGGGCGTGCATCAGTACCAGGCGCCGGCCCGCGATGGTGATCTCCAGGCGCTCATCAACCGTGTGGGTAGGCGGCAGCAACCCATAAATATCACCCTCACCGCTTGTGCTGTGCGCCAGTGCCGGTCCGATGCCATCGTTGACGATACGCTCTCCACCCGCCGCCAGATAGTTCCCGAACATGTGGAAGGAGCGGGTCTCGATGACCGGGCGCAACACATTCATGATGCGCTCGATATGACTCCAGGTGGTCTTGTGGGCATAGACAGGGACATCGCGCCCCTCGGCAAACGCCTCAGCGCCAAAAATATGGTCGGTGTGGTTGTGGGTGTAGATAATCGCGCTCACCGGCTTGTCGGTGATCCGGTCGAATTCAGCTTTGACCGCGCGCGCGGCCTGTAGGGATTCCGTGGTATCGACAATGATGACGCCGTCATCGCCTTCAATCAGGATGACGTTGGCCAACGCGTACCCGATGGCGACATGAATACCCGGCACCACTTCGATGATATCCCGGCGAAACTCCGCAGAGTGGGCCTCAAGCTCGGCACTGCCGGCCACTGGCACTTCCGCGGGTGCTGGCGGCTCCGAACAAGCCAGCAAGGCAAGTAACGCAACCGCAACGAGACTGCTGCGCAAGTGGCGCAGACGCTGCATCGGGGCCATATTATGGGTACGCGCCATAACGGGTTTGACCTTGGAGTATGTTTTTCATCGCCAGGGCATGCACCTTAACGATTACCGCACCGCAACACAAGCACCTGAGCGCGCCCGGTGCCCGCAGCGGGGCGGCTCAGTACAGCAGGCTATAGAGCTTGCGTTGATACTCCGCCGCCAGCGGGTCGCTCTTGCCCAGGCTTGCGATGGTATCGATCAGCGCCTTTTTGGTCGCCCCGTCGGCATGGTTGAGGTCCTGGCGCAGGATAGTGATCAGGTGTTCCAGCGCCTCGCGGAAGTAACCGGCATTGGTGTACTGCACGGCCAACTGGTGGCGCACGTAATGGTTGCCCGGTTCCGCCTCCAGGCGCTCCTCGAGCGCGGCCATCTCGGGTGTGACAGCGGCCTCACGCTTGAGCTTCAACTGGGCAACCAGCTGCTCCCACGCGGGGTCCTGGTCAGCCATGCGCACGGTGTCGAGCACCGCCTGTGCATCATCCAGCCGGTTGCACTCAAGCAGGGCATGGGCGTACGCAAGGGTAATGTCATGGCGCTGCCCGGAATCCTCGAAAGCCTGCCGCAGCGGCCCCAGGGCGGAGCTGAAATCGCCCTGCGCCATAAACGCCTGACCCTGTTCCAGCAGGCCGTCCCAGGGCTTGGGCAGGTACTTTTCCAGCAGCTCGCGCACCTGCGCCTCGGACTGCGCACCGACAAATCCGTCCACCGGTTGACCGCCCTGCATCACCATCACGGTTGGCAGGCTGCGCACCCCGAATTGCTGGGAGATCATGGGCTGCTCATCGGCATTTACCTTGGCCAGCAGGAACGCGCCCGCGTACTCATTGGCCAGTTTTTCCAGCACCGGCATCAGGCTCTTGCAGGGTCCGCACCAGTCGGCCCAGAAGTCGACGACCACCGGCCGCCGATGGGATTCCTCGATCAGCAGGGCCGCTGCGTTGCTCTCATCAATGTTGACAATACACTCTGTCACACGCTTTCCTCTCGTGCATGGGGTGAGGGGGCCGGCTTACAACCCCAAAACGTCCTGCATGTCATACAGCCGCGGCTCCCGGCCCACCAGCCATCCCGCCGCGCGTACCGCGCCGCGGGCAAAAGACATGCGGCTGGAGGCCTTGTGGGTTATTTCAACCCGTTCACCATCGGCGGCAAAAATTACGGTGTGGTCCCCCACAATGTCGCCGGCGCGTACGGTGGCGAAGCCGATCGTGTCGCGCTTGCGCGCGCCCGTCTGGCCCTCCCGGCCATACACCGCCACTTCGGCAAGGTCGCGACCCAGGGCATTGGCTACGACACCGCCCATGGACAGTGCCGTACCCGAGGGCGCGTCGATTTTGTGCCGGTGATGGGCCTCAACAATCTCGATATCGACATCATCACCCAGAACACGCGCAGCCATATCCAGCAGCTTGAAGCACAGGTTCACGCCGGTGCTGAAATTGGAAGCTTTGCAGACCGGAATCTTACCCGCAGCCTGCTTGATCAGCTGATCCTGATCCGCCGTGAAGCCCGTGGTGCCGATCACCATGGCCTTGCCTGCCCGGGCACAGGTCTCCAGATTGGCCAGCGTGGCCGCAGGCACCGTAAAGTCGATCAGTACGTCGATGTCCTCTATGACATCGGCAAGTGCGGCAGAGACCGGCACACCCAGCTTGCCGAGGCCGGCCAGTTCGCCGGCGTCTGCACCGATCAGGCTGCTGTCCGGCTGCTCTACCGCAGCGGCCAGCTGCAGTCCCGGCTGCTGGGCGATGGTTTCGATCAGGGTGCGGCCCATACGCCCACCCGCACCGGTGATTCCCACTCGTGTCGTCATGGCTTCATATCGTCGAAAAAGGCCTTCACACCCTCGAACCAGCTGGTCTGGCGCGGCGACTGCGCATCACCGCCCTGGCCGAGGCTATCCTGGAACTCCCGCAGCAGTTCCTTCTGTTTCTTGTTCAGGTTGACCGGGGTTTCCACCACGGCACGGCACAGGAGGTCGCCGACCGCCCCACCACGCACCGGCTTTACGCCCTTGCCGCGCAGTCGGAACAGCTTGCCGGTCTGTGTTTCGGCGGGAATTTTCAGCTTTACCCGACCATCCAGGGTAGGCACCTCCAG
Organism: uncultured Haliea sp.; assembly: GCF_963973825.1. Taxonomy (NCBI): domain Bacteria; kingdom Pseudomonadati; phylum Pseudomonadota; class Gammaproteobacteria; order Cellvibrionales; family Halieaceae; genus Haliea; species uncultured Haliea sp. The sequence continues at coordinate 158,354 of NZ_CAXBAE010000004.1, read as the reverse complement.
CTCTCCTCCCAGCGCAGCGTCCACAAAGGTAATGGGCACTTCGCAGTACAGATTCTTGCCATCGCGCTCGAAAATGGGGTGCTGTCGTACCGACATCTGCACAAAAAGATCGCCGGGCGGCCCCCCGTCGGGACCGGCCTCGCCCTCACCGGACAGGCGAATACGATCGCCGGTATCCACACCCGGGGGCACTTTCACCGACAGTGTCTTGCGCTTCTCTACGCGCCCCTGACCGTGGCACTTGCCGCAGGGGTCGGAAATCATCTTGCCGCGGCCGCGGCACGTCGGGCAGGTCTGCTGCACCTGGAAAAAGCCCTGCTGCATGCGCACCTGGCCAATGCCGCCACAGGTAGTGCAATTCACCGGTGAGCTGCCTTTTCGCGCACCGGAGCCGTCACACTCGTCACAGGTGGCCAGCGTGGGCACCCTGATTTCCACGGTAGTGCCCTTTACGGCGTCTTCCAGCGAAATATCCAGCGTGTAGCGCAGGTCTGAGCCGCGTTGTGGCCCTCCGCGTCCACGGCCCCCGCCGCCACCAAAGATGTCGCCGAACACATCCCCGAAGATATCACTGAAGCTGCCGCCGCCTGCGCCAAAGCCGCCGCCACCCATGCTGGGATCGACTCCCGAGTGGCCGAAGCGGTCATAAGCCGCGCGCTTCTCCGCGTTCATCAGAACGTCGTAGGCCTCGGTCGCCTCCTTGAATTTCTCGTCCGCATCCGGGTCGTCAGGGTTGCGATCCGGGTGATACTTCATGGCGACCCGTCGATAGGCCTTTTTGATGTCCTTCTCGTCGGCCGCTTTCTCGACCCCGAGCACTTCGTAATAATCGCGTTTTGACATAGTCAGCCTGGCGTTAAACCGCATTCTCGCAAATGACGACGCGGGCTCTCAGGTCCCGCGTGGTCAAGTTTACCGACGGAGCACATCCGCGCCCCGGTGACAGGAAGCGCTAACGCCTACTTCTTGTCGTCCTTCACTTCTTCGAACTCAGCGTCAACCGCATCGTCGCCCGCCGCGGACTGTTCCGCGCCCCCTGCCTCGGCACCCTGCGCCGCCTCTGCCTGCGCCTGGTACATTTTCTGGGCCACGGGGCCGGTCGCCTCGGTCAGCTTGGCCGCTGCCGCCTCAATGGCGTCTTTCTCGTTCGCCTTGAGAGCCTCCTCAGCTTCGCTGATCGCCGTCTCGATTGCAGCCTTCTCATCGGCAGTGGCGTTATCGCCCGCCTCTTCCAGCGTCTTGCGGGCCGCGTGCACCAGGCCGTCACAGCTGTTGCGTGCCGCGATCAGCTCCTCGAACCGCGCATCCGCATCCGCATTGGCCTCGGCATCCGCCACCATCCTTTCGATGTCCTCCTCGCTCAGGCCACCAGAAGCGGTGATGCGGATCGACTGCTCCTTACCCGTAGCCTTGTCCTTCGCGGACACATTCAGGATACCGTTGGCATCCAGGTCGAAGGTCACCTCGATCTGCGGCATGCCGCGCGGCGCCGGCGGAATGTCCGCCAGGTCAAAGCGACCCAGCGACTTGTTCTGCGACGCCTGCTTGCGCTCGCCCTGGACCACGTGGATGGTCACAGCCGTCTGGTTGTCGTCCGCCGTTGAGAACACCTGCGATTTCTTGGTCGGAATCGTGGTGTTCTTCTCAATCAGGGGTGTCGCTACACCACCCATGGTTTCAATGCCCAGCGTCAGCGGGGTGACGTCCAGCAGCAGCACGTCCTTGACGTCGCCGGAGAGCACTGCACCCTGGATAGCCGCCCCCATGGCAACCGCTTCGTCGGGGTTGACGTCCTTGCGCGGCTCCTTGCCGAAGAAATCCGCCACGGCCTTCTGCACCATCGGCATGCGGGTCTGGCCGCCCACCAGGATCACATCGTTGATTTCACTGGGGCTCAGGCCCGCATCCTGCAGTGCTACCTTGACCGGCTCCATGGAGCGCTTGACCAGTTCCTCCACCAGCGATTCCAGCTTGGAGCGCGACAGCTTCACGACCAGGTGCTTGGGGCCTGTTGCGTCAGCAGTGATATAGGGCAGGTTCACTTCGGTCTGCTGGCTGGAAGACAGTTCGATTTTCGCCTTCTCTGCCGCTTCCTTGAGACGCTGCAGCGCAAGCGGATCGTTGTGCAGATCGATGCCGCTTTCCTTCTTGAACTCCGCCGCCAGGTATTCGATCAACCGCAGGTCGAAGTCCTCACCGCCCAGGAAGGTGTCGCCGTTGGTCGACAGCACTTCAAACTGGTGCTCGCCATCCACCTCGGCAATCTCAATGATGGAGATATCGAATGTACCCCCACCCAGGTCGTACACCGCAATCGTGCGGTCGCCCTTCGCCTTGTCCATGCCATAGGCCAGCGCGGCCGCCGTCGGCTCGTTGATAATGCGCTTGACCTCGAGGCCGGCAATACGACCGGCGTCCTTGGTAGCCTGACGCTGGGAGTCGTTGAAGTAGGCAGGCACCGTAATGACCGCCTCGGTGACGGTCTCGCCCAGATACTCTTCCGCGGTGCGTTTCATTTTACGCAGCACCTCAGCGGAAACCTGGGGCGGCGCCATTTTCTCGCCCTTGGCCTGCACCCAGGCATCGCCGTTGTCGGCCTCGACGATTTTGTAGGGCACCATCTTGATGTCCTTCTGTACAACATCGTCCTTGAACTTGCGTCCGATCAGGCGCTTCACCGCGTACAGGGTGTTGTTCGGGTTGGTGACGGACTGGCGCTTTGCGCTCTGCCCCACCAGGATTTCGCCGTCCTGGGTGTAAGCCACAATCGACGGCGTCGTGCGATCGCCCTCGGAATTCTCGATAACGCGCGCCTTGCCCCCTTCGAGCACCGCGACGCAGGAGTTGGTGGTACCCAGGTCGATACCGATAATCTTGCCCATGTGTTCATCTCCTCATTTGCGCCGGCTCAGCCGGCTGCAGTATTCACTTGTTGTCTATATTGGCGCTGGGTCGGCAATTTCAAGGGGCCGAAACGGTTTTTACTCGCCGGTTGGCGCCTTGCTGACCATGACCATCGCCGGGCGCACCAGGCGCGAATTCAGTGTGTAGCCCTTCTGCATGACCGCGATGACCGTATTCGGCTCCACTTCCGCGTTTTCAACCAGGCTCATGGCCTGGTGCAGCTGCGGATCGAAGGGCTGGCCTTCGGGGTCGACCGGTTCGATGTGAAACTTGCGCAGGGCATCGACGAAGCTCTTCAGGGTCAGCTCCAGGCCGTCGATGATGGGTTTCACCGACTCGTCGTGACCCGCCGTGACCGCCAATGCGCGCTCCATATTGTCGACCACGGGCAGGAGCTCCTTGCAGAACGACTCCAGGGCGAACTTGCGCGCCTTCTCCACGTCCTGCTCGGCGCGGCGCTTGATGTTCTGGGCATCCGCCTGGGCCCGCAGGGCAGCATCCCGAGCGGCATTGAGATCCTCCTCCAGGGCTGCCATCAGCGCTTCCGGTGTCGGCTCCTCGCTACCTTCCGCTGCCTCAGGCTGCGTGGATGCAGCCGTGTCCGCGTAGGCAGCCGCTTCCGCAGCCTGCCGCTGGTTGCCGCCCTCACCGGGCTCGGATTCGGGTGTATTTTGCTCGTTCTCAGCCACGTCTGGACTCCATCACTGGCACTTGTGAATGACACAGGCACGGCGCTGCTGCGCCGCCCCGCTGTGGTTGGGGAAGATGTTGGGACGCCTCGGGTAAATTTCAAGGCCGCCGGGCTCCTGGCGGCCCTGCTCAGTTGGACAGCGCGGAGCTCAGCATGCGCGCGGTAATGTCCACGACCGGTATCACCCGCTCGTAGGGCATCCGCGTGGGCCCGATCACGCCGAGCACACCCAGCGTGCGTGCACCGTCTGTGTAGGGGGCCGTAATCACACTGTAGTCGCCGAATACCTCGAAGCCCGCCTCATTGCCGATGAAGATCTGCACGCCGTTGGCGCGGGTGCAGCGCTCCAGCAGATGCAGGAGATCTTTCTTGCGCTCGAAGGCATCGAACAACTCACGCAGGCGCCCCACATCTTCCGGACTGACGTGGCCCAGCAAACGCGACTCGCCGGCCATCAGGTATTCGTCTTCCGGGGCCTCCTGGTCCAGCGCCTTGCTGGCCAGGTCCAGCGCCGCCTGCAGGTAACTGTCGATACGGCTGCGGGCATCCTCCATTTCGGCCAGAATACGGCTCTGCACCTCGTTCAGGGGACGACCGGCAAAGCGCTGATTGACCAGCGCGGCGGCATCCCGCAACTCGGCCTCGGTGAAGGCGCGCTGGGTGTGGATAATCCGGTTCTGTACCTCGCGCTCATTGACGACGAGAATCACCAGCACCCGGTCCCCGGACAGCGGCAGGAACTCGACCTGGCGCAGTTGATGGGTCTCTGGACGGGGCACCGTCACCAGGCCAGCCTGGGCGGTGATCGCGGACAGCAGTGACGACGCCGACTGCACCAGCTCTGTCGTGGATCTGTCCGGATGCAGCTGCTCGCGCAGGGCGCTTACCGCCCGCTCATCCAGGGGCTGTACCTGCAACAGGCGGTCCACGAACAACCGGTACCCCTGGGCGGTGGGCACCCTGCCCGCCGAGGTATGCGGTGAGTGCAGCAGGCCCCGTTCCTCAAGGTCGGACATCACATTGCGCACCGTGGCGGCACTCACCGAGAGGCCAGCCTCTTCCAGCAGGCTGCGCGACCCGACCGGCTGCCCATCGCGAATGTGGCGCTCAACCAGCGCTTTGAGAATGGTCCGTGCCCGTTCCGATAAATCCGCTGAGCTCATACTCCACCCTGTGTCACTTCGACTCAGGTTGTATCACAGCCCCCCCGGAATACAAAGCGATGAGCGCTGCGGATGTTTATGCCGCGAGGGATCTGCGGTATAACAGGCCAAACACCCAAGCGGCTCACCATGCTCACCCACATCCACATCAGCGATTACACCATTGTCGACGCACTCGACATGGAGTTCCACGACGGCATGACCGTCATCACCGGGGAAACCGGTGCCGGCAAGTCCATCATGCTGGACGCATTGGGCCTGTGCCTGGGCGACCGCGCGGACCCCAAGGCAGTGCGCAGCGGCAGCGAGCGCGCCGAGGTCACCGCCACTTTCGCCGTTGCTGACAACGCTGCCGCCACCGCCTGGCTGCGGGCTCGCGACCTGGACCACGGTGATGAGTGCCTGTTGCGCCGGGTAGTGACGGCCGAGGGGCGCTCGCGCGCCTACATCAACGGCAGCGCCTCCACGCTGCAGGACTGCGCTGAGCTCGGTGAACTGCTGATCGATATCCACAGCCAGCACGCACACCAGTCGCTGCTGCGCAAACCGGTACAGCGGGCCATGCTTGACGCCTTCGCCGGCCAGCAGGCGCTGGCGCGCCGCGTCGAGCAGGCCGCATCCGACTGGCTGCGAGGCCAGCGCGAGCTGGGCATGCTCACCGGCAATCGGGACGAGGCTACCGCACGGGCACAACTGCTCGCCTACCAGGTAGATGAACTGGAGCAACTGGGCCTGCGCGAGGGTGAACTGGAGGAACTGGAGCGCGACCAGAGCCTTCTGGCCAATGCCGAAGATATCCTCCAGGGCGCGCACCAGGCACTGGAGATCTGCGAGGAGCAGGCCGGCGGCGCCCGCCATGCCCTGCAGCTGATGCGTGTCGCCAGCGGCAGCAAGACTGCCGATAACGCGCGCGGTCTGCTGGATTCTGCAGCGATACAGCTGGAGGAGGCGCGCCGGGAAATACAGCGCTACATCGACTCCATCGAAATCGACCCGGAGCGGCTGGCTGAGGTTGAGAAACGCCTGGAGCAGCTGCACGATGTAGCGCGCAAGCACCGCATCAAGCCGCCGCAGCTGCTCGAGCTGCAGGCGGGTCTGCAGGAAGAGCTCGCCGGTCTTGCCCAGGGCGGCCAGCGTATCGAAGAACTGCAATCGGAGCTGGACGCCCTCGCGGAAAGCTACCGCAAGGACGCAACACGGCTCAGCAAAGAGCGCGCCAAGGCGGCCGGGAATCTGGTCGCCCGGGCCACCGAGGTGCTGCACACGCTGGCCATGGCAGACTGCCGCTTTGAAATCGCCCTGAGTCCACGCGAGACGCGCGCGCCCCACCCGCACGGCGCGGAAGATATCGAGTTCCTGATCAGCACCAATCCCGGCTCGGCGCCACAGCCCCTGGGCAAAATCGCTTCCGGCGGCGAGCTGTCACGCATCAGCCTCGCCATCCAGGTGGTCACCGCCAAGGGTGGCACCCTGCCCAGCATGGTTTTTGACGAGGTGGACGTCGGCATCGGCGGCGCCGTGGCCGAGGTGGTAGGCCGCCTGCTGCGCGGGCTGTCAGCCGAGGCGCAGGTGCTCTGCGTCACTCACCTGCCCCAGGTGGCCTCGCAGGGGCACCGACACCTGCTGGTCAGCAAGACGTCGGACAAAACCGCCGCGTGGACGCGCATGTCGGTACTGGAGGACGACCAGCGGGCGCAGGAAATCGCCCGCATGCTGGGCGGCGTCAAGCTCACCGAGCAGTCGCTGGCCCACGCCCGGGAGATGCTGCGTGACGCAGAGGGCGCCTGAGACTGGCAGCGGGCGCGGCTTCTGGTGTATGGTGGACGGTCATAGACAGCCTCCTGCCGCCACAAAAAGACACCTATTTTGAGCAACCCACCACCCCGCAAGAGTCTCCGGGAGCGCAAGAAGCAGGCGCAGCGCTCGCGCATCATTGAGGAAGCGCTGACGCTGATCGGCCAGAGCGGCATCGCGGATATGACCATTGACGCCATTTGCGACCGTGCCGGCATTTCCCGTAAAACCTTTTACAACTACTACGGCACGCGCCACGATCTGCTCTTTGATATCTGCGTCAGTCGCACGCTGGAACTGGTCAGGGGCTCGGTGGACGAGGCTCTGGAGCGCTTCGATCATCTGGACGAACGCATCTCGCACGTGCTGGGCGTGCAAAAGCAGCAGCTCTGCCAGGCCTCCGACCTGGAACACGAACTGGCGCGCTATTCCATCGCCAGTATCGGCAACAGCCTCGCCAGCGGCGCGACCCTGTTGTCGGTCATGAACGAGAATTTCCTGCGCCTGTACAGCGCCAGCACGGGCGACCTCAAGGACAGCCTGTCAGCAGAATTCTGCGCGGAAATGACCGTTGGTATGATAGACACGGTGATTCTCAACCACCTGCACAACCCCGATTATGATGCGGGGCAGCGTTATGACGAGCTGATAGACTTTCTCTGCCGCAGCCTGGTGCGCGAACGCGCCCGGTTGAGGGTCAGCGGCGCCGCCCAGGCGTAAGCGCTGGCGTTAAAAAGGCCGGAGCGCGCGATGCACACCGGCCCGTCGAACAGACCTAGCCGTGCAAGCCGTGGCTGATAGGGCATTCGCCACGCGCCAGCTTGCGTGCCCGCTCCACCAGGGTCGCTTCCATGGTCTCGCGGCCAATCATGATCACGAAGTCCTGCTTGCGCAGACCATCGAGCGCAAACTCGGCGAGCTCGTCCAGGTCCTGCACCGGCAGATCAACGCCGATCTCCTTCATACCCTGCATGAACTCGTCGAAGGTCATTTCACCACCCTCGGGCACCGGCTTCTCACGCGCCAGTTCTGCCGGGCGATTGCGCCGAGTGGTCCAGATGCCGGTAGGCAGGATGCCGCCCGAGGGGTAGAAGATGCAGGCGCGCAGCTTTGTTTCCTGGCCCACCAGCTGGGCGTTCAGGCACTCCGTCATGATGGACACCCCCGCCTTGCTGGAGGCGTACACCGATTGGTCCGCCAGCGGCGAAATGCCGCCGTCACCTGATGAGGTGTTCATGACGACGCCTTCTTCACCCGATGCCAGCATGCGCGGCACGAAGGCCTGCACACCGTGCGCGATACCCCGCAGGTTCACACCCAGAACCCACTGCCAGTCGTTCGGCGTGGTGTCCCAGACATTGGTGTTGGTAACGCTCACCCCGGCGTTGTTGCACAGCACGTGGCAGTGACCGAACTCATCAAAGACTGCATCTGCCAGCGCATTGACGGATTCGGGCTTGGACACATCAGTGACGATGGCGCGCACCGTGCCACCGTTCGCCGCCAGTTCGTCGCGGGTCGCGTCCAGCGCAGCGCGCTCCACATCCGAAAGCACGACTTTCGCGCCCGCGGCCAAAAACGCCCGGCCCAGGGCCTTACCGATACCGCTCGCGCCACCGGTTATGACCACGACCTTATTATTGAAATCCTGCATAGTGGGAAAATCCTCTGCTATAAAACGTCAAAAGGCCGCGGGCAAACGCCAGCGGCCAGGTGTGCCCAGGGGGCGTTCTCAGCCCTTCAGCGGGCCACCGTTAACGCCGCGCCAGCGCGAGTTGCCGATGGTGTTGGCCCAGGGCTCAAACGCATCGGCATCCAGCGGATCGCCCAGATCCACACTGCGGCCCAGGAATTCGGGCGTCCACAGGTAGGTCTCCGGCTTGGATACCGGCGGCAGACGCTCGGTCAGGGGGTCCCAGGGGCTGTCCCGAAGAATCAGCTCACCCTCAACCTTGAGCTTCTGCGCTGTGCCGTAGTTGGACACGACGTTGACCACATGCGGCGGAAAATCGAAACCGGTTTTCACGTAGGATGCCGCGCGGGAATACTTCACCCAGAACTCGTGCTCGTCGAACTTGGGGCCGTTGTCCAGCGTGTCGGTCACTTTGCCGTAGAACTCCAGGAACGTGTAGTTCTGGTGCGTCACGCGGGCGCCAACCTCCTCGCCGAGACGGTAGTACTTGATCTCCGCCGGGTATTTGGGCTGGCCAAACTTTTCCTGGCTGATGAAGATTTCCGCTTCCTTGTCGATGCCGTAGCCGAGTGCAAACTGGCCTTCCTGGCCTTTGTAGTTACACAGCACCGTCGTCAGCAAACCCTGCTCCGGTTCACCGTTTACCGGCACGTTGTACACGGTCAGGGTCACTTCCGGGCGGCTGCCGGGCTCGAAACCGGGGGGCAGCACCGCCGCCAGCTTGGCCGGGTCCGTCAGGTAGCGGATTTTCAACATCGGCCAGTTGTAGTGATCGCCCGGCGTTGTGGCTAGTTTTTCATTCATACGCTTTATCCTCTGTTATGGGTGCTCTCTGTAACCTTGCTTCCCGAGCCCGGAGGGGCTCAGGCATAAAACTGCTGGAACCACTTGCGATACTTGGCAATGGGGCCATCTCCGTCGCACAGCGCCGGATCATCCAGATAGACCTTGTGCTCCCAGATCGGGATATCCTGCTCTACCTGGCGCACGATCTCGTGCACGGTGCCGGTGGCCATCATCGCGTTGTCTTCCGACTGTTTGCGCGGCACCGAGAAATTGAAACGCAGGTGGACGTTCTGGTCGTCAATCGGCGTCACCGTACCCATCATCACCACGTCGAACATGCGTGAGAAACGCTGGAAGGTAAAACCGGGGCCGACACCCTCGGAGCGCAGGTGGATCGCGTCGTGGTTTTCGCCGCTCAGGTCCACGTTGCCCTGCTCGTCGATCGCGTGCGCACGCGAGTCGAACTCGGTCACGCGACGCGGGCCATCCATCTCGACCGTGCCCTGGGGCATTGCCGGGCTGCCGTGTACGGTGATGAAGTGCGCGAGGTCTGCGGCGTTCTCGCCGGTTTCCTGGATGATCGTGTTGATCTTCCAGTCATAGGTATCCAGCGGCGTCCACTCACCTGAGGCCAGCTCCGGGATCTCGTCAATATCGAACATCGGCGCCGCGCCTTCAGGGTGGTACCAGGCCCAGATCATCTGGTTGCGCTCAATGACCGGGTAGCTGGGCACACACTGCTTGCCCTCCACTTTCGGCGGGATGCGCTTCGCGTAGGGCACGGCCGTACAGTAACCCTCGTTGTTGAATTCCCAGGCGTGGAACGGACAGCTGATGGATTCACCGTTGACGATGCCACCATAGCCCAGGTGCGCGCCCAGGTGCGGGCAGTGTGCACTCAGCAGTGAGGCCACGCCGGACTCGGTGCGAAACAGCACCAGTTCACGGCCGAAATACTCCACGGGGCGGACATCACCGGGTTTCAGGCCGTCGCTGTAGTCAATTGCGTACCAGCCAAACGGAATGGGCTTTTCGTAACGTTTGCTCATCGTCATTTCCTCTCTTATTTGCGGATGTTGGTGCGCACGCGCAGCTCGCGAAACACCACCGCGTTGTGGTCAGAATTGTCTTTCTCCGGTTCTCCATCCAGCTCCAGATCCGGGAACTGCTTGAACAGCTCGACCATGGTCAGGTACAGCTGACGCTTGGCCATGGCGGCACCGATGCAGTAGCGCGGCCCGTAGCCGAACAACACATCGGGGTTGAACTCGCGCTTGACGTCAAAGCGCTCCGGATCGGTGTAATACTCGGGATCGTGATCCTTGAGGTGCGGCATCATCAGCACCATCTGCCCCTTGGTCACTTTCTGGCCGAGAATTTCCATGTCCGCCGGCGCGTAGCGGGCAAAGCCCATCTTCGATGAAATGGACCAGCGCATCACCTCGCTGAAGGTATTGGAGAACGCGTCGGGGGATTCCAGCGCGGCCGGAATCTGGTCGCGGTGCTTGAGCAGGGAGTACAGCGTCCACTGCTGGGCGACCAGCGTGGTATCCGCACCCGCGCCAATCAGCGCGAGGATCAGGGTGATGATGTCCCACTCACCGAAATTCTCGTTTTCCGCCTCAATTTTCAGCAGCACACTCAGGAAGTCGTCATCGCCGGGGTTGGCGCGACGCTCGGCAATCACCCGCTGCAGGATCTCGATGGCGCGGTTGCTGTCCTGGCGGGCAGCCTCGCGGCGCTCGTCACTCAGCGTGGGGTTCCATGCCTCGGTGAAGGTCAGCACCACCTGTTTGATTTCGGGCCAGTATTTCTCCGGCAGCCCGACCATGCGGCTGATGGAAATGAACGGAATATGGTTGGCCACTTTCTCGATGTAGTCAAAGCTCTCCAGATCCGCCAGCTCGGCGATCAGCCGCTCGACATCGGGTTTGATGCGGCGCTGTATCTCGTCGACCACGTTGCGGGAGAAGGCAGGCGACACCACGCGACGCACAAGGCGGTGGTGGTCGTGGTCAGCGAGCAGGCTGTGGCCGATCATCGCGCGCTCGTAGTTGCTCCACTGGTCCTCCGGCGGGCGCGGCGGCGCAAACTCCCAGTCGTAGAAGTCGGAAGACAGGTATTCGTTGCGCCAACACTCCATGATGTCGGGCATGCGGGTCATGATCCACGCCTGCCAGGGCGCGTACCACACGAGGCGCCCACGCCGCGCCAGCGCCAGGTACTGCTCCGGCGCATTTTCCAGATATTCCGGCGATGCCGGGTTGAACAGGGCCTCAATGGGCTCTTGGGTTTCGCTGACGGCCTGCATACTTGCCTCCTCTGCCAATAGGCTGACGCAAGAATATACGTTCGCATAAAACTACACACAAGTGTATTTTTATTAATTCCACGTCACGCCGAGGAAATGTCATGCAAAAAGCGCGACAAAAGCCGCGCAGGGAGGATGGCTAGCGGCGTTTTTCCCGCACGTAGAGCACCAGCGAGTGATCAACGAGCTCGAAACCGTGTTCGGCGGCGATTTCCTGCTGGCGGCGTTCAATCACAGGGTCGGTGAATTCGATCACATCGCCCGTGGTCATGCAGACCATGTGGTCATGGTGCTCACCGGTGTCCAGCTCAAACACCGAGTGCCCGGTTTCAAAATTGTGACGATTCACCAGCCCCGCGCTCTCGAACTGGGTCAGCACGCGATACACGGTTGCCAGCCCCACATCTTCACCGGCATCGCGCAGCTTCTGGTAGACATCCTCCGCGCTGAGGTGCTCACTGGTCTCGCTGGTCGATTCCAGAATCTGCAGAATCTTGACGCGCGGCAGCGTGACCTTGAGGCCCGCATTGCGCAGTTCCTGATTGTCAGTCGGCATGGGATCGGGGGTTCTCTGTACAGGTCTGGACGGGTATGATGCCACCCCATCATGACAAGTGGAAGTTAAAGCCCATGCGCAGTATTTTCCTGGCACTGGCACTGGTCTCGCTCACCGCCTGCGGCAACTTCGGGTTTCCCGGTGTCTACCGTATTGACGTTGAGCAGGGGAACATCGTCACCCAGGACATGATCGACCAACTGCAGCCCGGCATGAGCCAGCGCCAGGTGCGCTTTATTCTCGGCACTCCGCTTGTGGAAGACAGCTTCAACGCCGATCGCTGGGACTACCCCTACCTGCTGCGCAACGGCAATGACGTGATCCGGGAAGCCTCCGTCAGCGTGTATTTCGACGGCGATGCCCTCACGGGTGTGAGCGGGGACTACCTGCCGGCCTGGGCGGTGTCAACACCGGCGCCCGCAAACGAGCCCCCCCAGTAGGCCGGCTTCAGTCGTCGCTGTCCTGGCGGCGCTCTTTCACCCGCGCCGCGCGCGCCTTGCGCACCTCTTTCGGGTCGGCCTTGAGCGGCCGGTAGATTTCAACCCGGTCACCCGCCTGCAGCACCTGGTCCGGCGCTACCAGCTTGCCGAAAATACCCAGTCGCGAATCCTCGAGGTTGAGGCCTTCAAAACGCTGCGCCACCCCGGAACGCCGGGCAGCCTCCAGCGCGGTGGTACCCGCTGCCACGTTGACCGGGATAATTGCCTGTCGGTCGGGCAGCGCATAGGCCACCTCGACCTGAATCATGTCTGTCTCGCTCATCGCTACCTAACCGTAAAGCTGCCGCGCGCGGCGACCAATGGCGTCGACCAGGCTGTTGGTGACGCTGTCGAACAGGCGACTGACTGCCGCCCCCACCAGCAGGCTGCTGGTACTGAACTCGAGGTCCAGGGTCACCTTGCAGGCACTGCTGCCCAGGCCGCGAAACTCCCAGTTGCCCTGGAAGTAGTCGAAGGGCCCATCCAGCAATTCCAGGCTGATGGATTGCGGGGCCTGCAGGCGGTTACGCGTGCTGAAACTCTGTGTGATGCCGCCCCGCGACAGATCCAGGCGCGCTTCAACGATATCCGCCTCACGGCGCAGCACCCGGGAGCCGACACAGCCCTCCATGAACTCCGGATAGGCCTCGATGTCATTCACCAGTTCGAACAGCTGCCGGTCTTCGTAGGGCAGCAGGGCGTGGCGGTAGATTCGGGTCATCGCGATCTCTGTCAGGGGTGGCGACCGGCGCCACCTCGGGTTTACTCCGTTACCAGGGCAGCTGCCATGACCAGCACGATGCCCAGCGGCGCAATATACCTTAACAGGAAGTACCACAGCGAAAAAAACTGCGTGCTTTCACGGTACAGCTGTGCCCGCAGGAGCGGGCGCCCCAACCGCCATCCCACCAGCAGGGCGGTGCCCAGGGCCACCAGAGGCAGCAACACGCCACCGGCAAGCTGGTCCATGAGCCGAAACAGGTCCGGCGCCGTACCGCGGCTGTCCGGGGCCAGCGTCGCTGCTGCTGCGTAGGCCAGCGCCCAGACAACGGCGCCGACAATCACCGCCGCGGTGACCCGGCGCAGACCGAAGCGCTGCTTGATGGCCCCGGTCACCGGCTCCAGTATGGCGATGGACGACCCCAGTGCCACCAGCGCAACCAGGGCAAAGAACAGCGCCCCGAACACCTCGCCGTTCAGCATGTTGCCGAAGGCGTAGGGCATGCTGATGAACATCAGGCCGGGGCCCATCGAGGGAAGCAGATGACTGGCAAACACCAGCGGGAATATTGCCAGGCCCATGGCGATGGCCACCAGCGTATCGAACAATGCCACCGCCAGCACCGAGCGCCCGATGGGCGCGCGGACGGGCGCATAACTGCCATAGCTGATCCCCGTTCCCACACCGATGCCCAGGGTGAAAAAGGCCTGTCCCAGCGCCATCAGCACCGCTTCGCGGTTGAAGTCCAGCCACTGCACCGAGAACAGGAACTTTCCCGCAGCTGATGCATTGCCGTTCGCCAGGCTGTATTGCACCAGTAGCGCCAGCCCTGCGAGCAGCGTCGGCACCACCAGCCAGGCGAAAAGGCCGATGCCACGGCGCACGCCAGCGCCAACCACGACCACTGCACTGGCCAGAAAGAGCGTCTGCCCCAACAGCATGCGGTCACCATCTGCCAGCAGCGCCTCGAAATACTGCCCGGCGTTGAACATGCTCGCGGCATTGAAGCTCCCGGCATACATGGCGCCGACATAAACCAGTGCCCACCCGGCGACGACCGCATACAGGGCGAGCAGCAACACACCGGTCACGCAGGCGAGCCAGGGGAGTGCCAGCCAGGCAGGCCGCAGACGGGAGCGTTCGACCGCGCGGTTGACCGACTCCACCACGCTGCCCATACCCTGCCGCCCGAGCACGAGTTCGGCGATCAGCAGCGGCACGCCCAGCAACAGCAGGAAAACGACATAGGCGACCACAAACGGACCGCCACCATACTCCCCGCTAAGGTAGGAAAAACGCCAGACACTGCCCATGCCGACCGTGGCACACGCCAGCGACAGCACGAACGTCATCCGAGAACGCCACTCCCCCAGGGGATTTCCCGCAGCCGAGTTCACCGGGAAAACTTCCTTCTAATCATAGGCTTAGACTGCCCCACACGGCAGGCGATGAAAAGAGCCAAATTCACGTTCCAGTGCGCAGGCTTGTCCGTATAATGCGCGCCATGGGTAACAAGAAGCCAGCAAAAAACGACAATGTGATCGCTCGCAACAAGCGCGCGACCTTCGACTATCACCTGCTCGACAGCTACGAGGCGGGGGTTGAGCTGCAGGGGTGGGAAGTCAAAAGCCTGCGCATGGGCAAGTGCCAGCTCACCGACTCCTACGTCCTGATGAAGGACGGTGAAGCCTGGCTGCTGGGTACCCAGATCACGCCGCTGGAGACCGTGTCCACGCACTATGTCAGCGACCCAACCCGTACACGCAGGCTACTGCTGCACCGCAAGGAACTGGCAAAGATACTTGCGGCCACCAGTCAGAAGGGACTGACCTGCGTCTGCACCCAGCTCTACTGGAAAGGGCATCTGGTGAAAGCCCGGATCGCCCTGGCCGAGGGCAAGAAGGGCCACGACAAACGCGATACCGAAAAAGAGCGCGACTGGAACCGGCAGAAGCAGCGCATCATCCGCGACAACGTCAAGCAGTAAGCCCCCCGCACCGCCCGGAAAACATTGTCCAGCTTCGCCGAGGCTGGCACCATAACCCGGTCCTTCTACTGCACCCGGGTTATCTGGCATGTCGAAAGAACGTATCAACGAACTGCGCGCGCGCATGCAGCGGTCCATCGTCGGCCAGGAAGCCGTCATCGAGCGGCTGCTGATCGGGCTGCTGGCCAATGGCAACCTGCTGGTCGAGGGCCTCCCCGGCCTGGCAAAAACCCGGGCTATCAAGGCGCTGGCACAGCATCTGGAGGCGGACTTCAGCCGCATCCAGTTCACACCTGACCTGCTGCCCTCCGACGTCACCGGTACCGAGGTGTACTACCAGGACGGCAATCGGGGCGACTTCCGCTTCGAGCCCGGCCCGATCTTCGCCAATATCGTGCTCGGCGATGAGATCAACCGCGCACCCGCCAAGGTCCAGGCCGCCATGCTCGAGGCCATGGAAGAGCGCCAGGTCACGGTCGCCGGCAAAACGCACCGTATGCCACCGCTGTTCATGGTGATGGCAACCCAGAACCCGGTTGAACAGGAAGGCACCTACCCCCTGCCCGAAGCACAGATGGACCGCTTCCTGATGCATGTGAACATTGTTTACCCGCCCGTCGAGGATGAAATGCGCATTGTGGATCTGGTACGTTCAGAGGAGCAGCAGGCGCAGACGCAGACGCGCGAGGATGATGCCGGCGAAAAACCCGAAAGGCCCGCGCGAATCCCGCAGCAGGCGGTATTTGATGCACGGCGGGAAATCGCCCAGGTGCATGTGTCGGAGCCCATGAAGCGCTACATGGCGGATCTTGTGTACGCCACGCGCACGCCGGAAAAGTACTCGGCCGACGTCGCCCGCTGGATCGAGGTGGGCGGCAGCCCACGGGCATCCATCGCACTGGACAAGTGCGGTCGCACCCACGCCTGGCTGCAGGGGCGGGACTATGTGGACCCCGAGGATGTGCGCGCCATCGTCCACGATTGCCTGCGACACCGGCTGATGCTGTCCTACGAGGCCCACGGTGAAGGCATGAACGCCGACAAGGTCATCGACGCGCTGTTGGCGGAGGTGGCATTGCCCTAGCGGCGCCTGGCCATGCACGACGACCCCCGCATCCACGTCTCTCTCGAGCACCTGCGCAACCTGCAGGGCGCTGCGGAACAGCTCAGCTTTCTGCCGCGCCAGCCTGCACGCAGTGTACTCAACGGCCAGCACGCCTCCCGCCTGCGCGGCCGGGGACTCAATTTTGAGGAGATGCGCGACTACCTGCCCGGCGACGACGTACGCTCAATCGACTGGAAAGCCACCGCGCGCACCGGCAGTCCGCACGTGCGTGTCTACACCGAGGAGCGCGACCGACCCGCACTGCTGGTTGTTGACCAGCGTATGTCGATGTTTTTCGGCTCCACCCTGAACATGAAGTCCGTCACAGCGGCAGAGGCCGCGGCCATCGCCGCCTTTGGCGTGCTCGGCGCGGGCGATCGCATCGGCGGCATTGTGTTCGACGACAGTACCCAGGTGGAGTTTGCGCCGCGCCGCAGCCGGCGGACCCTGTTTGCCCTGCTGCAGTCAATGGCTGACTTCAACGGCGCCCTGCACGCAGCAAAGCGGGTAGACGAGGGCGCTGATCGCCTGAACGACGTGCTGCGGCCGGTGGCGCGCCTGGCGCGCCACGATCACCTGGTCGTCATCCTCAGCGACTTCGCGGGAGCCAATGAAATCACGCGCAAGCGCCTGTCTACCATCGCCGCGCACAATGATGTGCTGTTGATGCTGGTGCACGACCCGTTGGCGGAGCAGGGCCTGAGCCAGGGCGAACCCACGGTGCTCGGCGACGGCCACCTGCAGGCGGAAATCGATCTCAGCCACAGCAGCACCCTGGAAGCGGTAGGCGGCTTCACCCGCCAGCGACTGCAAACCATCAGGGACTGGCAACGCGAGATCAACCTGTCCGTGTTGCCTCTCAACGCAGCGCAGGAGACGCTGCCGCAGATCCGGCAGCTGCTGGGCCAGACGCGCCCCGGACGCTCCCGCGCATGAGCCGCTACGACGGGCTTTCGCTCTCCCAGCTGATCGATCTGCTGCACCCTATCGTGACGCCGGAACCGGTATCGATGGTGCCTGCCACCACAGGCTGGTGGGTGCTCGGAGGTTGGCTCCTGACGGTGATACTGATCGCACTCGGTCATCGGGTCGCCGCCTACCGGCGCAACCGCTATCGCCGGGAGGCGCTGCGTGCACTGGATGCGCTGGCACAGCAGGAACCGGCAGCCAGCCAGGCTATCGCCGTGCTGCTGAAGCGTACGGCGCTGGGCGCCTACCCCCGTCGGGAGGTTGCCGCCCTGCAGGGCGAGGCCTGGGCCGCGTTCCTGTGTACAAGCAGTGGCGACGACCCCGTGGTCACGGCCGCGGCACCTGCTCTGGCCCGCGCAGCCTATCTCGCGCCCGTGAACGACCCGCAGTTACTGGCGGCGGCCCGGCGCTGGGTACAGGTGCACCGTGCTTGAGTTTGCCTTTGCCTGGGCTGTGCTCGCCCTGCCGCTGCCGCTGCTGCTGTGGTGGGGTTTGCCGCCACACCGGGAGCGCGCCAGCGCCCTGCGCGTGCCCTTCTTTGCCGACATCGTGGCCGCGTCCGGCGTGCAACCGGGGACCGGTGCGGTGGTGCGTCGTCGGCGCCGCACGCAGGCCGCACTCCTCTGGTTCATCTGGCTTTTGCTGGTGGTCGCGCTGATGCGGCCGAACTGGGTCGGTGAACCGATTGTGCGCACCGAAGTCGCGCGCGACATCATGCTCGCCATTGACCTCTCGGGCTCCATGGACTACCGGGATTTCCCCGGGCGCGACGGCCAGCCCATTTCCCGTCACCGGGCCGTGCAGCAGGTAGTCAAGGCGTTCATCGCCGAGCGCGAGTCCGACCGCGTGGGCCTGATCGTGTTTGGTGACAAAGCCTATATACAGCTGCCGTTCACCCGGGATCTCGCCACCGCAAGCACCCTGGTGGACCTGATGGCCGTCGCCATGGCGGGGCCTCAAACAGCGCTGGGCGATGCCATCGGCCTGTCCATTCACGCCTTTGAATCGAGCAGTATCGAAGAACGTATTCTGATTCTGCTCACCGATGGCAACGACACAGCCAGCCGCATGACGCCGATCAACGCAGCGGCCATCGCCGAGCGCAATGGCGTGGAAATCTACACCATCGGCATTGGCGACCCGCAGGCCACGGGGGAAGACCGGGTGGACTTCAGCCTGCTGGCCGATATCGCCGGGCGCACCGGCGGCGAATTCTTCAATGCCGAGGATGAAAATGCACTGGCCGCGGTCTACCAGCGTATCGATGAGGCGACCGCCGCCGAGGTCAACACCGAATCCTGGCGGCCACGGCAATCACTGGTGGTGTGGCCCGCGGGGGCTGCGCTGCTGATCGGGCTCGCGACACTGGCGGGCATGCGGTTCGGCGGACGGAGAAACGGCGCATGATTGAGCAGCTGCATTTTCTGCGCCCGCTATGGCTGCTTGCCCTGCCCGCGGTTATTGGCCTCTGGTGGCTACTGCGCACCCAGCGCAGCCCAGAGAACACCCTGGGCAACCTGGTTGCGCCGCACCTGCGCCGCGCCCTGACCATCCAGCACGACACGCGCGCGGGCTTCAGCGCGCTCGACAGCTTTACCATCGCCCTGCTGGCCCTGACACTGGCCGCCGCCGGTCCCGCCTGGCGCCAACAGGTGGCGCCGTGGTTTGAGGAAACGGCACCGCTGGTGATCGCAATGGAGGTCACCGACTCCATGCGCAGCAACGACCTCGCACCCACCCGCCTGGACCGGGCACGCTTCAAGGCACTGGACCTGGTCGCCGCACGCACTGGCGCGCGCACCGCGTTGATAGCCTACGCGGGCTCTGCGCACATTGTGGTCCCCCCGACTACCGACAGCGCGGTTCTCGCCGGATTTCTCGAGAGCCTGGACCCGGCCATCATGCCGCGCGGCGGCAATAACAGCGCAGCCGCACTGCCGCTGGCACTGGACCTGCTGGGCGAGAGCGCCAGCATCGGCACACTGCTGTTCATCACCGACGGCTTCGACAGCGCCGACATCCCTGCGCTCGCCGCGTTCAGCGCCGACACCTCGGCCCCGGCGGTGACGGCATTGGTCGTGGGCACCGAAGCCGGCGGTGTCGCCCTGTTGCCCGACGGCAAACCGGTGGTTGGCCCCGGGGGCGGCCCCCTGCAAACGGCAATTGATACCGACCTGCTGCGCCGTGTGGCGAGCGAAACCGACGTCACCCTGATACGCAGCGAAACAGGCGATGCGGATATACGCAAGCTGCTGCGACTGATTGAATCCAATCTGCTGCAGGCGGATGACCCGGACGCCGAGTGGCATGACGAGGGCTGGCTGCTGCTCTGGCCCGCCCTGTTGCTGGTGCTCTACGGCTTCCGCCGGGGCTGGGTGCTGCGATGAAGCGCCGGAACCAGAGGCCACTCTGGCAGCGCGCGCCGCTGCAGTTTGCCGCGGTCACCCTGGTGGCCCTGCTGGCTTTGGTATGGCTGGCGAGCCGGGAGGCTACCCTCGCCGACCTGTGGCTGACCCGCGACCAGCAGGGCCAGCGCGCGATGAACCAGCGCGACTGGAAAACGGCACTGGCTCGCTTCGAGGACCCGGCACAGAAAGCCACCGCGGCCTACTATGCGGGCCAGTACGAGCAATCCGCCGACCTGTTCGCCCGCATTCCGGACGCCGTGGGCTTCTATAACCGGGGCAACGCCCTGATCAAGGCACGCGACTACCGCAACGCCATCCGCGCCTTCGAGCTGGCCGTCGCCGCCGAGCCGGGCTGGCAGCAGGCCGTGGAAAACCTGGACCTGGCACGGCATATCACTGAGTACATCGAGCAGCTGCGCGAGGACAGTGACACCGAAGACGAATCCGAACTCAGCGCGGATGACTACGTGTTCGACAACGAGGACGAACGCGGCCGGGAAATGGAAATCACCCGGGAGAGCACCATCGGCCTGGAGTCCGCCGAGAAGTGGATGCGCTCGGTGGACACCGACACCGCCGAATTCCTGCGCACGCGTTTCGCCCTGGAACAAAGCCGGGAGGAGGCGCCATGAAGCGCTGGATCGCCCTGTGCCTGCTTGTCCTGCTGAGCGCACGCAGCCTGGCCCAGGTGCAGCCCGTAGTGGAAGTGACGATAACGCCGCAACAGGTCAGGGTGGGCGAGCCTCTGGAGCTGCAGGTTACGGTACTCGTACCCACCTGGTTCGCGCAGCCGCCCAACTACCCCGACTTCGAACTGGCCAACGCGATCACACAGCGGCCCCCGGACAGCTCTTTCCCCACCAGTCGCGCGATCGACGGCGAAACCTGGTCGGGGATCGTGCGCAGTTTCCGCATTTATCCGCTGCAGGCCGGCCAGTATCGCATTGACGACGCCGAACTCGGGGTCAGCTACGCCAACCCGGGCAGTGCCCCCACACGCCTGCAGGTGGCGCTTCCCGAGATTCGCTTCAGCGCGGTGGTGCCGCCCGGCGCAGAATCACTGACCCCCTACCTGGCCGGCAACGCGCTGCGCCTTTCTCTGGAGGTCGGTGGCGATACAGGCAGTTTGCAGCCGGGGGACGCCGTTACCCTGGTATACCGGGCCGAGCTGGAGGGACTGCCCGCGATCTTCCTGCCGCCGCTCGCGCCCAAGCTGGACTATGCGGGCGCCTCCGTCTACGCCGACCGACCCACCACGGCGGACGGCCCGCCCGCGACCCGCAGTGAAAAACTCACACTGGTGTTTGAGGCGGGTGGCGCGTTCAGCGTGCCGCCGGTAACCCTGAGCTACTGGAACACCGACACCGACAGGGTTGAACAGGCAACTGCCGACGGTGTGACACTGCAAGTCAGCGGTGCAGCGCCCGTGCAGGACGACGCCGCCGATACCCGTGTCAACGCCCTGCGCTGGCCACTGCTGGGCGCCGTCGCAGCGGCCTTCCTGCTCGCCTGGGCATGCTGGCGCAGCTGGCAGCAGTCGCTGCGCCCGCGCTGGCAAGCCTACCGGCAGCGTCACCTCAATAGCGAAGCCCATGCCTTCAAGGTATTGCAGCAGCGGTTACGGGCCCAGGACCGCGCTGCGGCCTACCGCGCCCTGCTGGCCTGGAGCGCGCACCTGACCCCGACCATGGACAGCCGGGAATTCGCGCAACGCTATGGCGACGAAGCCCTCAGCCGCGCACTCGACAGCTGGCGTATTGCGCTGTTCAGCCGGGGCGAGGAAGCTCCGGTGGGCAGCGCACTTGGGAAAAAACTGCAGACCGCTCGACAACGCTACCTCAAGGCCCGTCGCAAACCGGCGGCGCACGCCCTGCCGCCGCTGAACCCCTGAACATCAGCCCAGCGGCGCAGGCTGCGGCACTTGCAGCTGGCGCGCCAGCGGCGCCAGATCCTTCATGATGCCGGGGTACAGCGCCACGCCACCCGCCAGTTGCTCACGGCGCTGCTGCCACGCTCTCTGCCCGGGGAAACGTGCCGGCGGTGCCCCCTCGGATACTTCGCTTGCGGTGACCAGATACTGCAGTGCATGCAGCTGCTCCTTGAACACGGCGAGCGAGCCAAAGGCCGCAGGATCGATAATCTGCAGGAACACAGAATTGGCTTCGCCGTCCCCCGCTGCTTCCGCATCGGCCCGGCCATAGTTGCCCAGCGCCATGCTCAGCACTTCGGTTGCGGCCGACAGCGCGGAGCCCTTGTAACCATGCTGGGCACCACCGATGGGCATGATGCTGCCCCGGGGCGGTCCAGCGAGCGCGGACGGGTCATCCGTGATGACGCCCTCCGCATCCTTCAGGCAGGGTTCGGGCAGCCGTGCGCCCTCACGCGCCGCGCGCGCCACGTAGCCGCCTGCGGTGATCGACATACTGATATCGAACAACAGTGGGTACTCCTTCCCCGGAGCACCCATGGCCAGCGGGTTGGCGGAAAATACCGGCGTCAGGCCGCCAAAGGGACTCACCGTGTGCTCCGCGGGCGTCGAGCAGGTCAGGATCCCGAGATAACCGGCCTCAATCACCCGGGGCAGATAGGCTGCCAGGCAGGCAATGTGCTGGCTGCGACGCAACGTGGCGGTGACCACGCCGTACTCCGGAACCCGGGCCAGCGCGGTATCAACCGCCTGGCTGACGACCCAGGGGCCGGGCAGAAAGGCGGCGTCCCAGTTGAACAGCGGGCCCTTGTCCACCAGCACCACAGGCTCGCCATTACAGCGGCTTGCGCCCTCCATCAGCCAGCGCACATTGTGCGCCACGCGCTGCATACCGTGCGTAGTAAAGCCCATCAGGTCGGCCTCCAACAGCACCTCGGCCATCACCGCGGCACGTTCAGCGGGCAAGCCCGCGGCCTCGAACAGGCGCTGGCTGAAAGCGTGGAGGTCGGTATGAGCGTAACGCACAGACATGTCAGGCTCCTTCTTCGAGAGGTATGGCAGGCAAACCTTCCACTGGCAGGAAAGCGGCCCCGAGGGAACTATTGCAGATTTCACAGTCTAACACTGTGCAATTGAGGTACAATTGCGAGTCACACTGGGGGCGATACGGATTCGACGACGGTAACGAACCCTGAGGTGCATGCCGTGATGGTAGCGAATCACGTAAATCCAAAGCTGCAAACTATTAGTTGCCAACGACGACAACTACGGTGCCCAACTGGCTGCGTAAGCAGCCCGTGAAAGCACCAACTAGTGGCTTCGGCCCTAGCGGTCTTTAGTAAGGTGCCAGTACCGCACTACTGACTGTCATATAGAACTGGATCGCTGTGAAGCCCGCCTGAGGTGGAACTGCTAAAACTTATTCAGGCTCGCCAATTACGTCCTGCCCGTTGGGCTGTATGAGGCTAAATTAATTAACGGAAACTAAGCATGTAGAGCCGAAGGCAGAGTACTGGCGGACGCGGGTTCAACTCCCGCCGCCTCCACCAAACACCCATGCAAGCAAGTCAAAAGAAATCCCGGAAGGCCGCTGTTGAATGCCCGGTGGCGGTCACTACTCCTGGATAACGAAACGCAGCCGCGTGGGCTCTGACAGGTTACCGCGCCCACCGTTTGCGCAGATGTCCACCGCCGTGCTCGCGGACCGCACGTCCTGATCGTCCGTGTAGCAGACCCTGTACAGGCCGTTCTCGGCATCGAAGCTCTCGAAGACGGCGTAGCCCGTCAGGTCGTTCCTATCCGTGTCCGCGAGTTGCGTATAGTTGATGACCGTGTCGTTGAGTTCGAAGGTGTACTTTCCGGTAGCGAAGAGCGGCCCGGCGCGCTTGCTGTAGTTGCCGTTCTCAGAAAAGCGATAGGTCACCGAGAGGCCAGACTCGCGCACCAGGAACGCCGTCGACTGGATGAGCGCCGGGTCAAATGCATCCGTGGGAATCTGCACAAACTGGGGTACGAGGAAAAACACTTCCTCCTGTCGCTCGAGGAAGCCCATCAGGATGTCATTGCCCTCGAAGCCCGACGTGAAGAGCCGGCAGGACCCATCGGAGCCGCCACACAGGCCGCGCTGGCGTTTCAGCCAGCTGTCGAAGCGGTAGCCGGTCGCCGGTTCGCCGCGGAAGGTTTCATCAAAAAACAGGTCCACGACATCGATTTCGCAAACCGCGCCAGTCTCGCAGTCGTAGCTACCAGACTCGGTGGTGACACGGCCACCTTCCGGCACCTCGATGCGGATCTTACAGCCACCCAGCAGAAGGGTGGACAAGGTGATGACTATCAGAATCGACTGCTTCATTATGGATACTCCCTCGGATTCGCTGTCAGGACAGCATTCGCAATTTGCACTCGCACGATAGGACCTGAGACAAGTGAAGTGACGAAAACCGGACGAAAGTTCACGAAATCAACACGAAATTCGCGGAAAAAGGCATTAAGGGCGGTATGTGAATGACTTCTGCAGTGGCCTCAGGAGCGCTTAGGCAATTTGAGCATTTTGCGATCGACGCAAGTCGGGGCGCGGTCCTGCGGGACGGCGAGACGATCACGCTGCGGCCGCAGTCGTTCCGCGTTCTGCAGTACCTGGTGGCCAACCCCGGCCGCCTGATTAGCAAAGAAGAGCTCTTCGACAGGATCTGGGGTGAAGCGGTGGTCACCGACGACAGCCTGGCGCAGTGTCTCGTGGACATCCGCCGGGCCCTTGGCGATGAGGGCCGGCACGCGGTCAGGACGCTGCCCCGTCGAGGGTACCTGTTCAATGCCCGGACCGTGGATACGCCGGCCGCCACACAGCCACCGGCGTCCGCAGCCTTGTCCGGCACGATCCGTGGAGCCTGGTTCACGGCGGCGATACTGGGATTGGGTACATTGCTACTGGCTTGGTGGCTGCTCCTGAGGCCCGAGTCCGATTCAGTAGAAAGACCCGCGGCGTCTCCCCCCGTCGTTGCGGTGCTGCCCTTCGCCGACTTCACGGCGGCGGGTGACAGGGACTATCTGGCCCTTGGCCTGCCGGAAGAAATCATCAACAGCCTGACCCGGGTGCATGGCCTGCGGGTTATTTCCCGCACCTCGTCATTCCTGCCGCAGCTGGGTCAGCAGATGACCGCAAGGGAGATCGGTGCTCAGCTGGGCGCCACGCACCTCCTCGAGGGCAGTATTCGCGAACACGACGGGCTCCTGCGGATCACGATACAGCTGATCGAAACGAACAGTGGGCACCATGTCTGGTCCGAGACGATCGACCGCAGGTACGGCGATATCCTGCGCGTACAGAGCCAGGTCGCCAGCGCTGTTGCGGGCCTGTTCCAGCTGACGGTGATGGAGCCGGCCGAATCTGACACGGTGATAGCCCCGGAAGATTACACCCTGTACCTGCGCGCCCTACACGTGCTGCGAAGCGGTGAGTTCGCCGAACTGGGCAGCGCGATCACGACACTGGAGGGCGTCGCGCGCAGGAGTCCGCGTTTTATCCCGGTGCGGGATCTTCTGACCCGGAGCTACCTGCTGCAGGTCTATCGGGGCGAATTGTCCGGGACCGACGTGGCGCAACGGGTTCGCACGCTGGCCGAGGAGATGCTTGCCATACCCTCCGGCAGCGCTGGCGCCCACGGGGCCCTGGCCGCACTGGCCCTTAAGGTAGAGAACGACCTGCCGGCAGCGGCGGAGCACGTGACCGAGGCCCTGACGCAGGAGCCGGGGAATCCCCGACACCTGGAACTTGCCGGCGAACTTGCCTACGCACTGGAAGGCTTTTCCTCGGCGGTGGCCCTGCACCAGGGAGCGCTCGATCTCGATCCCTTCTGCACCGCCTGCTACATAAACCAGGCACAGGCCTACATCGCCGCCGGTCAGCCGCGCCAGGCCGAGGCCGCCGTCCGGCAGGTTGTGGAACGTTCGCGCGGCGGCCACCTGACCCTCGGTCTGACCAAGATCATGCAGGGCGATTTCGCGGGGGCACAGCAGATTATCGATCAGACGGTGCCGGCAAAGGCGAGAAAGTTCCAGGAATTCTACCAGGCGTTGCTGTGTCACGCGCAGGGCGAGATCGCGTGCTTCCGTTCACTGCTCGAGCGTTTCGAGGCCGAGAACGGTGAATCCGAGGCGATGCGTATCGCGCAGCTTCACGCCGTTGGTGGTGACGCGGATGCGGCCTTCCGATGGCTGGCGCGCCTGCGCGAGCGCAACCAGATGCTGCTGCTGACCAACCTGCCGGACCCCCTGTTCGACAACCTGCGCGAAGACCCGCGCTGGCAGCACATGCTGGTGGAACTCGGTCGCGCGCCGCAGCAGCTTCGGCAGATAGCGTTTGATGCCGAGGCGTTGCTGGAGCTACGCTGAGAGCAAGAGATCGACGACGACTGGCAACAGGACCTGGAAACTCAACAGACAGCTTGAAGGACACCGCCAAAAAAGTGCGGAAGAATATTTCCGCTACCCACCAACGCGGTTGAAATTGCCTGGCCCCGGAAAGGGCCAGGCGAAGGACGTCACTCGATCTCTATACGCCTTTTCTGCGGTATTTTCTCCGCCACTTTCGGCGCCTTGAGCGTCAACACCCCATCCTTGAACATGGCCTTGATGTCCTCTTCCTGAACGTCACCGCCAAGATTGAAGCTCCGCATGAACTTGCCATAGCGACGCTCCTGGCGAATCACCGTACCGTCTTTCTCTTCCTTGTCTTCCTGCGAGCTCTCAGCCTCCAGCGTCAGGATGCCGTCATTCACGTGGACGTGAATGTTGTCCCGGTCGATACCCGGCAACTCGGCGGTTATTTCAAAGTGATCACTCGCTTCCCTGATATCCACTCTCGGGGCAAAGAACTCGCCCATCTCACGATCAGCGGAGCGCGGCCAGTTGTCACCAAAAAAGCGATCGATATCAAACATACTGCTACGCGGTATTAGAGACATACGACACCTCCTTTGCGTGTGATTGGTTGTGCCTCACCGCTACAGATAGTGTCGATTTCGGTGTTTTTCAAGGAGCGAGAACCAAATTTCGGCTGGCGCCCGACGGAGCAAGGCGGAGCCGCGGGTGGGCCGCTGAGCGCTGCA
The DNA here is from genome assembly GCF_963973825.1 of uncultured Haliea sp. Lineage (NCBI taxonomy): Bacteria > Pseudomonadati > Pseudomonadota > Gammaproteobacteria > Cellvibrionales > Halieaceae > Haliea > uncultured Haliea sp. Next base: position 131,752 of record NZ_CAXBAE010000004.1, on the reverse strand, counting down.
GGTTCATCAACGCTCTGCCCAACCCCCGTTTTCTGCCATGAAGGCGTCCATTTCCCTGACCAAAAAATCGATCCTATCCGGTGGATAACCGTGCTTCATCAGACCCTGGATGTATTCCTCCCTGGTGGGACGCTCCGGGTTGCCTGGCGTGGATAGCGGAGCACCACTGATCTGCGTATCCTGCCCCATCGCACTCACAGCCAGACGGGAGGCGAGTTGTTTGGCCTGTCCGCAGGCCAGTACTTTCGGTTTGCAAATCTTCAGGCACGTGCGCGGCTGGCTTCTGTCAATCTGGCATTCGCAGTTGCAGACCGGCATCTCAGTAACTTCCGTGAGGGGTAGCATGCCCACCGTATAGCCACTGCCTGAAGCATCCCTCGTCGTCGGGTCGATGCCAGAGAGCCCTTCGATATCGAAATTCCGTGCCGCTGGGAACACCTCGTAGAGGTCCGCCATCGCGCTGTCTTCTCCTCCCGACACCGGATACACCGTGACTCGCTTATCGCCCTCCCACGGCGCTGTTATCGCGAAGCGGCCGCGAATCTGGCGCTGAACCGGCAGCGCATGGTCGTCACCAAAGACTGAAAAATCGACGCTCGACAAATCGGTGAGTTGACCGGAGAAGCTGCCACGCAACAAGAATGGCGTGAACTCCTCTATCGTCACCGACCCTGTGTAGGGGAAAAGACGCCCACGACCGGGCACCAGATCCTCGGGCCCTCGTGCCTCGAATTCACCGTGCCCCTTTCCACCATTCACGCCAATCCGGGCTTCCGTGAAGGTGCCAGTGAACCCGTAGTCGATGGCCGGGATTAGGATATGCACATACGACCCTTCCGTTTCGGCGGCCTCGCCAAACGCGTTGCGTAATCCCTTGTCTGTTGCGAACGGGCCGTTGTCCGCCATGGCGATGAACTGCGACATCACCTGTGCCAGCCCGCCGCCGGTTCCGGTGGTCTGGAATCCATCGGCAAATGCGCCCGGCATCAGCGTGAGGTGGATGGCTGTCGTTGGCCCGCAGCCTGACTCGGCGAAGGCCTGGCCGACACAGCCGCGCACCTCGTAGTTGTGGGAAACGCCGACACTGTTTGCGCTTCTGTTACTCAGGGAATCCAGCCCGGCAGCGAACTCCTTCGCGGCCTGCTCCCGCGTGCCGTCGCGCACGGGAGGCATCGACGCTGCAGGCGCGGTCGTGGCGTCCTGCGTCGCAGAAACCGCCTGCCGAGGCTGCGTCATGTTGCTCTCCCAGTAGTCAGATGATGCATTGAGCGAAAGCAGCACCTTCCGTGTTGTGGTGGGATCAGCGGCGACGTTGGAAATGACAAACACGGCCGGTTCACCGGCCGGCACCTGAAAGCGCCAGTGACCGAGGTAACCACCACCCGGTAGCGGTGCCACGAGCACGGGGCTGCCGACTTTGGCACCGCCCAGGGTGCCTATGCGTAATGCCGCCAAGGCGTCCGCATCACCCGAGCGAATCTGCAGCGAGAGCCCGGCCTGACCTTCGCCCCAAACGTTTACGGCGAAGCAGCTTGCCGCATTAGCATCGACAACCAATTCCACATTGGCCGAAACCGACGTCGCAGTGAGATTCGCGGTACGTTCACACCCGTTGAACACAAAGTTACGCCAGTTGATCTCGGCAACTTCTGCGCTGTGCTCGGGCTCCTTGGTGAGGCGCGTGGGCACATAGGCCGCGAAGGTGGACACAAAATTCGCATATACACGATCGAGGCCATAACCCAGGGTATTCCGAAGGCCCTGATCGGTCCACAGCAGGTCCGCATGCAGCGAAGCACTCGATGGGTACGGGTGTCGGAACATGTCAACGAGATAGCGGTAGTCGGGTTCGATGGGCTGGACTCCCGCCCGGCCATTCTTCTTCGACGCGGCGAAGACCTCCCCCACGTAGCGCCAGAACGAGGCTGTCAGGTAATCGGCTTTCGGCACCCCGGTGGCCGGGATGTCCTGAAGCGGCGTGTAGTAGGGACGAGCCCCCAACCGGTATCCGTCCTGACTCCCTGCATAGGGGTCCTTGCGCAGGATTTTCTGGAGCATATACATGCCCATGGCCTGCGCCTGCCCTTCGATAATCCAGTCGTTCTGGATGACATCTTCGCTCGGCTGATAGGCGCGCTGCACGAGATGGAACAGCTCATGGGCGAGGTGCTCGTAGGTTCGATCCAGAGGAATACCGTCCTTCTGAAACGGTCGCGAAGTATCGATCTGCATTTCTGTGGTGGAGGCCGATTTGCGGCGTACGCGAAACGGTGAGGTGCCATGATCGTCGTAATCGAAAAAATGGACCTTGTAGGCCTCCCCACCCGAGACACCCTCCACGCGCTCGAGCTCCGGCGCGCGAAAACCCATTGCCTCATAGCGCTCAGCGACTTCAGTAAGAAACACCTCCATGTCCGTCAGCGCCGTCTGCTCATCATCGGTCAGTTGCTGATGCGACTGCAGGCTGTCAGGCAGCATGCCGTAGGGATCTGACTGGACGATCAGGAACTCCTTCGTCGGCCAGCCGTCGGACTGCGCACGGGCCGGAGGCACCATGGCAACGCAGAGCATCAGACCGAGACTGAAACACAGCAACCCGTTGAAATGCATCATTCCTCCCCCCGGTAGCGCATTCGACATATCTACGCTGAGAACGGCAGCTCTCTACGCAGAGCCGACACACGTCAGCAAGCGCCTGAAGGCGCGAACGCACACAAAGTATAGACTGCGTTCTGGGCGCTCGCCGCGGGCAATGCACCATGACTTGCGATATGGTGTAAGCTTCCACCACTTCCCGCGTGATCAGATGAAAGGCAACCCGTATGCGACTACCTAAACCCGCCGCGCTGACTCTGGCGTTTCTGCTGGCTCCCGTTTTCACCGCTGCAACACTCGCCCAGGGCGAGGCGGTCGAGGACTACCCGAATGATCCCTCCGAGGCGCCTCCAATCGGTTCACAGGAATACGAAGCCAACAACCCCCACCTCAGTGTCGAAGACGTAACTGGCGGTCCGGCTTCCATGCAGGATAGCGAATTCGTGAACGCTCCGGCCGGGGCGCCGGCATCCGAACTGGGGCTCGGCGAAGGCGCCGCCGCACCGTCGAACTGAACCGGTTCGACTCCGTCGGTTTGCCGCGTTGGAGATGGCACCGGCGCTAGCAGATCCGCGGCAACTGCTCACCACTGAGCATGTCCAGCATCTGGCTTCCCCCCAACTGACTGCTGGCGATGACGCCGCGACCTTCAGAGACGACGCCAATCCTCCGGGCGCCGGCACCCAGGCTCTCCAGGATATCCTCTTCACGCCGCGGCTCGGCAAACACCACCATCCGACCCTCATTGGCCATATACAGAGGGTCCATACCGAACAATTCGCAGACCGAAGCCACTTTCTTGCTGACAGGCACCCGGTCGCGCTCGATAGTGATCTGCAGGGATGCCGTTTCACTGAGCTCGGCCAGGACCGTCGCCAGGCCACCGCGCGTGAGATCGCGGATACAGTGAACAGACTCAGCCAAAGGCGATAAACGAGAGACGGCAGGCCACAGATGGGCACAGTCACTTTCTATTGGCGTCTGAATCTGCAAATCCTCTCTTTGGGCGAGGATGCAGGCACCGTGCCGGCCCAGGTCTCCAGAGACAATCACCACGTCGCCGGGCTGAATAAGCCGGGGATGACAGAAAAGCCGACGTACACCGACGCCGGACACGTTCAGGAACACCCCGTCACCGTGGCCGCGCTCCACCACTTTCGTATCGCCGGTGACGATTCTGGCGCCGACCTCAGCGGCAGCCAGGGCCATGGACTGAGCCAGCGCGAATAATGACTCGGTGGGAAAACCCTCTTCGATAATCCAGCCACAGCTCAGATACGCAGGCTCGGCGCCACACACGGCGAGATCGTTGCAGGTGCCGATCACCGAAAGCTTGCCAATATCCCCACCCGGAAATACCAGCGGGCTGACAACGTAGGAATCCGTGGTGAATACCAGGCGACTGTCGGGCGGGTCCTGAAAGACGAGATCAGCGCCATCCTGATCCGCCTGCACATCGGTCATGGCAGCAGAGAAAATATCCCGTATCAGTTGCTGGGTGAAACGACCACCAGCACCATGAGCAAGCGTCACGACGGGATATCTGGAGAAGGGGAAACGACACTCAGGCACGGTGTGCGCCTGCGTTTCGGCGGTAGCGATAGTACGCAGCGCAAGCGCCCTCACCGGACACCATCGTAGCGCCCAGTGGCGAATCGGGGGTGCACTCCCTGCCGAAACGTGGACACTCATAAGGGCGGATGCGTCCAGTGAGGACATCTCCGGCGAGGCACTCACCTGCCTCCCTGGACGGCACAGCAGGCAAGGCGAACTTTTCCCTCGCATCGAAGTTGGCGTAATGACCCTGCAACTGGAGCCCGGAGGCCTCAAGCCTGCCCAAACCCCGCCAGGACTGTCCGGTCTCGCGAAAGACCTGCTTCATCAGGTGCTGTGCCTCGCGGTTCCCATCCCGGTCCACACCGCGGGCATATTGATTTTCTACCCGGGCTTCACCACGCTCGAGTTGCGCCAGCGCAGCCTCAATACCGAGCAGAACATCCAGTGGTTCGAAGCCCGTCACAACCACTGGCACGCCCAGACGACGTGCAACCGCCTCGTACTCCCGATAGCCCATCACCGCACACACATGTCCCGCAGCAAGAAAGGCCTGTACCCGGTTACCGGGCGAGCCGGCTATTGCTTCAATAGCCGGTGGCACCCGAACCTGACTGACCAACAGGGAAAAGTTGTCGACGCTGGATGCCCTGGCTTGCACAACACTGAGCGCATTTACGGGTGCCGTGGTTTCAAAGCCAACCGCAAAGAAAACGACCTCGCGCCCGGGATTCTCACGCGCCAACTGCACCGCGTCCAGGGGGGAGTAAACCGTGCGGACGTCGCCACCCATGGCCTTGCAGGCCAGTAAATCCGTATCGCTGCCGGGCACGCGCAACATGTCGGCAAAGGTGGCGAAAATCACGTCTTGCCTTCGAGCCAACTCGAGCGCCTCATCAATGCAGGCGACTGGCGTGACGCAGACGGGACATCCGGGACCGTGAATCAGCTCTACTGAATCAGGCAGCAATTGATCGATGCCATGCCGGATAATGGCGTGAGTCTGACCACCGCAGACCTCCATCAGGACCCACGGCCGAGTTACCAGGCCAGCGATTCGGGCAACGATCGCCTCGGCCAGCACAGGGTCCCGAAACTCCTCAAGAAAGCGCATGACCGCGCTCCATTGAGGCCAGCTCATGCAGCAGGGACAAGGCGCGCTGCGCCTCCTCCTGATCCAGTACCCGGATCGCGCAACCCACGTGCACAATGACGTAATCGTCTGTTGCGGCCTCTGGCGTCAGGCACAGGTTAACGACACGCTCAACATCGCCGAAGCGAACCAGGGCCTGTCGCTCAAGGCCGTCGCCGCTGATGCGAATGACTCTTCCGGGTATCGCTAGGCACATTGCTGGGCAACTCCGATCTGTTTTGCCCCCATGGCGAGGGCCACACACTGCCCGGCGGCAATACTTCCATCGTTGGGCGGGAGTCGCCCAGGCAGCAACAGCTTCAATCCAAGTTCCCTGGCGCCGGCAACCATCAGCTCTACCAGCAGGCGATTCTGGAACACTCCGCCGGACAGCAGCACGCTATCCCCACGCCCCAGACGGCACTGGCGCAGCGCCGCTCTGGCCAATGCCTGATGAAAGCCCAGGGCACGGGCCGAAAGACTGACGCTACGGTCAGCAACCAGCGGCAGCAGCGGACGCCAATCCAGATCAGCGCCAACCCAGCTGAAGTCCATGTGTAACGCCTGGCTTGCCCGGTGACCGAGCGCCTCCCACTCCATGGCGACCTGCGCCTCGAACAGGTTCTCCTCCCGGAGTCCGGCCAGTGCGGCGAGACCCTCGATTAATCGGCCCATGCTGGAGCAGGCAATCGACCTGCCGGGATACGTCTCGCCGCTCAGGACTCTGGCGATCCTGCCGGGAAACCGGGCGATGTCGTGTCCCGCTGGCAACTGAAACGGTCGAATGCTTCCAAGACGTTGCCACTCCATTCCCGCGTCAAACTGCAGGCACTCTCCCCCCCAGACAGTGCCGTCGGGACCCAGGCCAACACCATCCCAGGTGAGCGCCTGAAAAGGGGGTTCCGGCTGATGCTCCAGCCAGACAGCCATGGCGTGGGCTACGTGGTGCGGAACCGTGAGCGCGTGATCATCCGCCTCCACGCTGGAACCATAATCAGGGTGCAGATCAGTGACTTCAGTCCCTGCATCAATCTGGAAAAAGGCGGGCATTGTGGACTTCTGCTGGAGATAACGCTGCCTGTTGCCAGCTCCCTGAAGATCGCCGATGTACGGGCCAACGATCAACGTATGCCTCTCCTGCATGGCGAGGTTAACCTTCAAATGCGCGCCACAACCCAGCGATGAGTGGGCTACCGGAACAGTGTGTATCTGGGGCGCAAAGCCTCGCCCAAGTCGAAGACTGACCGGCTGGCCAGCCATCACCCGCAGTACGGCATCATCCAGGCCCTGTACCAGATCCAGATCGTGTAACAGGAACGCATCGGCAATGCCCGCCAGCGCAGACAGTGCGGTGTCATTTTCGTGAATCAGCGGCGCACCGGAAAGATTGGCACTCGTAGCGACCAGCGGGCGCTGCAGCATTCGCAGGATGGAGAGCTGAATCCCGCTGCTGGGCAACATGACGCCCAGTGTACCCAAACCAGGCGCCAATGATTCGTGTATCCCGCCACACGCCTTGAGCAACACGATAGGTGCTGCAGATCCCTTAAGTGCAGCGCGCTCTGCAGCCTCGGTATGGGCGTTTTCAAGCACCCATTCAAACGTCGGGGCCAGCACTGCGAGTGGTTTACTGCGTCGCTTGCGCTCCCGCAGGCGCGCAACAGCCGCCGGATTCTGCGCATCCACCAGCAAGTGGAATCCGGCACCACCTTTGACGGCAACCACACCACCGCGCTCCAGCACAGCACAGGCCTGGCGCACTGCCGCCTCGCCCTGCAGACCGTCAGCAGTGAACAACACCGGGCCACAGTCCGGACAGGAAATACCCACCGCGTGGAAGCGACGGTCCAGAGGCGACTCGTACTCCTGTCGACACGCTGCGCAGAGGGAAAACCGGCTCCAGCTGGTATTGATCCGATCCCAGGGGAGCCGCCTACAAATGGAAAAGCGCGGCCCACAGGACGTGCAGCTGATAAACGGATAGTGGTAACGCCGATCGCTCTGATCGTGAAACTCGCGACGACAGTCCTCGCAGATTGCCTGATCCGCAAGCAGCGTGCCGGCGATACCGGCGTCAGACTGACTCGGAGCAATCACAAAGTCGCTGTGCGCTGTTGCGGCGGCCACATTCACCGAAAACTCATGCCGCTGTCCGGGCGCATTCCGGCGAAGCTCAGTCAAAAACTGGTCCAGCACCGCCATCTGGCCCTGTACTGTAATGCTCACCCCTGAGGAACGATTGCGTATTTCACCCTGCAGGCCCAAGCGCTGCGCCAGCCGGTATACATACGGACGAAAACCCACCCCCTGGACCAGGCCGGTAACCTGAATATGGCGGCAATCAGGCTTCGGCAATGTCGATACTCCTCAAGAGAATAGCCTGGGCCTGAGGATGGTTGATATCTGACGATGTTTCGACTGTGAGCTCGGCACCCTCCGCCAGGCTGCCGACAGTTTCGTTGCGGAAATGCTCGGCAAAATGTTCCGGCGAAATATGACTCAGGGCACCCAGCCAGACCGTTACCCGTGTCACCGACGTCGCCGCTTCACGACTGGCCAACTCGTTGATTTTCTGGAGCAAATTCCTGATCAATCCAGCCTCATGCATGGCCATACCGTCCGCTGAGTTCTGCGACAACACGGTCCGCGGCTGCCGTCACGTCAGCGGAAAGGCCCTGCCCCTGGCCAAAGCACGCGCCGGCAATCGCAATCACGGTGAAACGGTCAGGCAGGGAACCGAGTGATCGAGCCAACGCGATAGCCTCGGCCACGCCCATGGCGTGTGTGCTGGCGCGCAGCCCGACGTCAGCAAGCGCCGGGTCATTTGCGTCCAACCAGATCACGCTGCCCGGGCATAACCCCGCGCCAACCGCATCCACGGCATCGATGAGCAGCAATTCATCACAGCCCTCGAACGCGGCAATAAGTCCACTGACCTCGCCGTCTGATGCCACCAAATCCACCCCGGGAAGGGTCTCTGACAATCTGGTGAAGACGTACGGCCCGACACCGTCATCGCCGCGGTAGGCGTTGCCCACAGTCACAATTCTGCCGCCTCTAGCCATGACGTAACTGTAGCCTAAGGAAGTGGGTCGCACAGGAAATACAGGGATCGTAGTTTCGAATCGCCTGCTCACAGCGCATCGTCAGCTCACGCTCACTGAGGCGAAGATTTGAGGCCACCAGGTCGCGCAGGTCCTCCTCGATCGTCAGTTGGTTCTGTGAAGTGGGCGGCACAATATTGGCCAGGGTGATAAGCCCGTCCTCACCGACTTCATAGCGGTGGAAAAGCAGTCCACGCGGCGCCTCTGTGGCCGCCACCCCCACGCCGCCACCCGCAGGAACCACCTCTGCCGCCCGTGCTGGAACGAAAAAGTTGTCTATCAGCCCAATGGCTTCATCAAATGCCTGGAACACTTCCAGCGCGCGCACCACGATGCTCTCAAAGGGATTATCAACCGTGCGATCAAAACCGACCTCGCATGCGAGCTTCCGCGTCGCGCTCGAAAGACGGTCGCGATTCAGGTTGTATCGAGCCATGGGGCCGACGAAGTAAGGCGTATTGTCGGGCTTGCGCACTGAGTGCAGTGCATTGCTGTGGGGCACCTGATGCTCTGCGAAATGGTTTGGGTACTGTGCCATCTCAACATCAAGCCCGCGGCTGGACACAATGCGCCCCTCGCTGAAGGGATAGTCGCTATCGTGGCGCAGTGCGACGAACTCATAGTCGCGATGCATATCCGGAATATCGAGGCCGGCTGCCCAGAACACCGTCTCTGCGGCCGCGTCGCGTGCCCACTTCAGTTCATCAAGCAGCGCGGTAAATGTCGCGACGGCGGGAATCTTGTAAAACCCGCCCACACGGACATTGATGGGATGAATTTCCCGACCACCCAGCAACTTGACGATATCGTTACCCGCCTTTTTCATGCGCAGGCCGCGTTTCACCACGTCCGGATGCTCCCGGGCCAGCGTGATTGCATCGTCGAAGCCGAGGAAATCCGGTGCGTGAAGCATATAGATATGCAACACGTGACTTTCAATCCATTCACCGCAGTACAGCAGCCGGCGTAATCGACGAATGCCCTCGTCGGGTCGGATACCGAGCATCGCCTCCAACGCATGCACGGCGGTCATCATGTAGGCCACGGGGCATATTCCGCAAATGCGCGCGGTGATGTCCGGCGCTTCCGTCAGTGCCCGGCCCTGCAAGAATGCCTCGAAGAAGCGTGGCGGTTCAAAAATCTTTAACTGGACGTCCCTGAGCTCACCGTCGACCACATCCACCATCAGGGCGCCCTCGCCCTCCACCCGGGCGAGATAATCCACATCGATACGCCGGGTCTTCAACCCGGCCCTGATCGGAATGTCTTTACCCGTCATGGCCACCGCTCCCTTTTTTGCTACCGGAGACATCGTCCTTGTCGCACTGCAGGGCGATGATCTGCAGCGGTTCAGCTGCAGGGTTGTAGGCTCGTAGGCTGCGTCTGGCCTGGCTCAGGGTCATACCATGGTGCGCTCGCAAGTGGTCAATCAGCGGACCCACCTGAGCCTGCTCTTTCACCCCGAAGCAACCATAACAACCGCGGCTATAGGCAGGGCACAAGGCACCGCAGCCAGCCTGGGTAATCGGGCCCAGACAGTGCTGGCCCTGGGCGACGAGTACGCAGACATTGCCCCGCGCCTTGCACTCCATACAAACGCTTTCGCGGGCGATCTGGGGGCGGCGCCCGCTGGCAAAAGCCAGCACCACTTCCAGCAATTGATACTTGTCGACGGGGCAGCCATGCAGTTCGTAATCGACGGCGACATAGTCAGCGATCGGCGTAGAGGTCTCCAGCGTTGAAAGGTACTCCGGATGGGGATAAACCGTCCGGGCATAGTCACTGACGTCGGCGAAGTTGCGCATAGCCTGCAGGCCACCCGCGGTGGCACAGGCACCGATAGAGACCAGGAAGCCACTCTGCTCGCGAATCTCCGTGAGACGTTCACGATCGTGCGCGGTAGTGATTGAACCTTCGACCAGTGCGATGTCGTAGGGACCAGTGAGCATCCGCCTGGATGCCTCAGGAAAATGCACGATATCGAGCCGCTCAGCAATGCTCAGCAATTCATCCTCGCAATCAAGCAGGCTCAACTGGCAGCCATCGCAGGAGGCAAACTTGAAGACGGCCAGTCGCGGCCGATCAGACCTGGCCATCAGAATTCCTGCGTCATGAGGTAGGGCTCCACATCAGGATAGGCAAACACCGGCCCGTCTTTGCAGAGAAAATACGGGCCGAGCTGACAGTGACCGCAGAAGCCGGTGCCACACTGCATGTGCCGTTCCAGGGAGACATGAATCGCGTCGCTGGCGACGCCGATCTCCCGCAACCGCCTCGCGCAGAAGCGCAGCATGATTTCCGGCCCGCAGACCATCGCCACTGTTTGCTGGGGGTTTATGGCAGCCCTCTGCACCAGATCCGTGATAACACCGACATCGCCGCGCCATGCAGCGGAGGCCACGTCAACGGTTGCCAGCAACTGCAGGCCGGCATCTGATTTCCAGCGCAACAGCTGTTCAGAATACAGAAGCTCCTCCGGGGAACGGGCACCCAGCAGCAGAGTAACCCGTTGGTAGCGCTCCGGCGCAGCCAGCGCCTGGAACAGCACCGGTCGCAGCGGCGCCAGTCCGATCCCACCCGCCATGAGCAGCAGCTCCCGACCTTCGGCAGCGGCCAGAGGCCAACCTCGACCAAAAGGACCACGCAAACCGACACGGGCAAACGGCCTGAGAGTGTGCAGCGCCCGCGTGACGTTACCCACTGCCCTGACTGTGTGTGTCAGGTGATTCCTGTCAGCCGGGTCACCGCTGATAGAGATCGCCGACTCCCCCATGCCGGGTAAATAGAGCATATTGAACTGACCGGCACGAAAGCTCCCGTACCCTTCCGGCGGTGCGACCTGAAACGTAAACACAAGCTCGCTTTCCTGCTGCCAGGATTGCATCTCGACAAGGTGCGGCAGCAGCGGGTCCTTCATGAGCGGCTCGCTCTACCGTACAGATCCAATACCTGCAGGCGCGTGGCCTCTACCCGCTGACTCATGATGTAGGAAAAACGCTGCATCAGGGCATAACCCATCACAGGATCAGAGTCACACTTGGCGCGCAGACATTTACCGTCGAGTCGAATGGCATGCACATCCTGCATCGCTCTTGCCTCAACCGACCAGCGAAACGGCGGAAACAGCCAGGACCAGCCCAGAATATCGCCGGCATCGAGCGTTTGTATGAGCAGAGCGCCCGTTCCGACGTGTGTAGCTGCAACGCGACCCGCCCTCGCTCAATGACATAGAACTCATTGGCTGCACTGCCTTCGCTGGCTAGCGTCATACCTGACCGGAACATTACACGTTCGCCACAACCAGCGATCAACCGCATGCAGTCCTCACTCAGTCCCGTGAAGAACGGATGGGCCCGCAACTCGTCGGCTAGCGTTCTCATACTGACCGCCTGATTTCGGCAACTTCCTCCGTCAAATCAATGCCAACCGGACACCAACTGACGCAGCGCCCGCATCCCGTGCAGCCGGACACGCCGAATTGTTGCTCCCAGCCTGCCAGCTTGTGCGTCAACCACTGGCGATAGCGCGACTTCACACTCGGGCGCACCACACCACCGGAAAGATAAGAGTGATCGGCAGTAAAGCAGGATTCCCAGCGGCGCATGTGCGTCACCTCGAGACTGACAGGGTTTACCTGCTCCCGGGTTGAGCTACAAAAACAGGTCGGGCAGACCTGGGTGCAGTTGCCGCAGGCCAGACAGCGCTCGGCGACCGCATCCCAGTGCGGATGATCAAGGGCGGCGTACAGTGCCTCGGCAATGCCCTCGGTGGCAAACTCGCGCTGCATCTGCAGTCGGGTCGCGGCCAGTGCTTCATCCCGAGCGTCGATTTCCCCCGGTGCCGCCGCAGGGCCACCGACAGCCGAGATCATCGATTGCCCAGCTTCGGTTTGAGCCTCCACCAGGTAATAGGGATCCTCCGGCCGCAGCTCAGTCAGTATCAGGTCGGCGCCGACACCCACTGCCGGGCCATCGCCGGTAGATGCGCAAAAACAGTTACCCGAAGCCTGAGAGCAGTTGACCGCAATCAGCAGCAGGTTTTCACGGCGCGAGGCGTAGCCAGGGTCAGTAAAGTCACCCATGAATACCTGGTCCTGAATCGAAATCGCGGCCAGCTCGCAGGCTCGGACACCGAGAAAAGCCATTCTTTCGGGCTGCTCACGGCAGCTGATGAACTCCCCGTCCTGTACGCGAAATATCGCTTCCTCTGGCGGGAACAGGAATTGTTTCCAGGTCGACGGGCCCAGGTTGTAACCGAAGCGACTCTGATCTTCTCTCGCAGTCAGACGATAATGCCCGGGGGCCTGCTCGTCACCGTATCCGATGGGCAGCGTTTCAATCTCATCGTAGAGTATGGCCGCATCGCCCACCCGGGGGCCGAGCACGCGAACACCCTCGGTACGCAAGCCGTTGATCAGCGCCTGTACATCCCTTGGAGTCCAGCGTTGCATAAGCATGGCCTTCCAGTATCGGGTCAACACGCCTGCGCTGCGACTTGCTGCGCAGCTGAACCCGTATTCTTATCGCCCCGTCTATTCTGTAGAAGAATTTGTGTGGACGACACCCCGAACGGCAAAAATACGGGTGAAGCCGGCGGAATCCCACCGAACCTTGAGGCAGGTCAATAATCCTGCCCCGTGTTGCGAACACACTGAAATCAGGACGTGGGAGGCAATGTCATGAGTAACTTCAGTTACGTTCGACTCTTCTCTGAACTCGGCATCGGCGATGTGCCATTGGTGGGTGGCAAGAATGCCTCGTTGGGCGAGATGTACCGCACACTGTCCGGCCAGGCAATACAGGTGCCGGATGGCTTTGCTACTCTGGCTGCAGCCTACTACGCATTCCTTGATCACAACGACCTTCGCGGCAGGATCACCGAGGCACTCGCGCAGCTGGATATCGCGGATGTCCGCGCGCTGGCCACCGTCGGTGCCAACATCCGCGGCTGGATTGTCGATGGTGAGATGCCTCCTGAAGTCGCCGCAGAGATCAACGCCGCCTACGGCACCCTCAGGCAGAAAAACGGCGGCAAGGACCCCGAGGTCGCCGTGCGATCATCGGCGACTGCCGAGGACTTGCCGGATGCCTCATTCGCAGGGCAACAGGAAACCTACCTCAACATACAGGGCGAAGAGCACCTGCAACGCAGCTGCAAACGGGTGCTCGCATCACTGTTCACAGACCGCGCCATCGCCTACCGCGTGCACAAGGGCTTCGACCATATGGCAGTGGCGCTCTCCATCGGCGTGCAGAACATGGTGCGTTCCGACCTTGCCTCATCCGGCGTCATGTTCAGCATCGATACGGAGAGTGGCTTTACCGACGTGGTCATGGTCACCGCCGCCTACGGCCTGGGCGAGAACGTGGTTCAGGGCGCGGTTACGCCAGACGAATTTCTGGTCTACAAGAACACTCTGGCGGAGGGTTTTCGGCCCATCCTTCGCAGGCAGCTGGGTTCGAAGGCCCTGAAGATGGTGTACAGCAAAGACGGCATTACCGGAGCGGCTACCCGCAACGTCGAGGTGCGTCGTGAGGACCGCGAGCGCTTTGCGATCACCGACGACGAAGTGCTGCAGCTGGCCCGGCTGGCAATCAGCATCGAGCGCCACTACGGGCGGCCCATGGACATTGAGTGGGCCAAAGATGGCCGGAGTGGCGAACTGTTCATTGTTCAGGCTCGCCCGGAGACTGTGCACTCAAACCTGGACGCCAGCAAACAGCAGAGCTACCGACTTACGGAAACGGGCAAGGTCCTGCTCACCGGCAAAAGCGTGGGCGCGCGCATTGGCAGCGGCACGGTGAAAACGATACTCGATGCCTCGCACATAGCCGATATCGAAGACGGCGATGTACTGGTTACTGACATGACCGACCCTGACTGGGAGCCCATCATGAAACGTGCCAGCGCGATTGTCACCAATCGCGGCGGACGCGTCTGCCACGCGGCTATCATTGCCCGCGAACTGGGCATTCCGGCCATCGTCGGGACTGTCGATGCAACGGCCAGACTGAGCGACGGGCGGGCGGTAACGGTGTGCTGTGCCGAGGGCGAAACCGGAAAGGTCTATGACGGACGGCTATCCTTCGAGACTGTGGAGTTCAATCTTGAGGCGGGAATACGCCCACGTACAAAAATCATGATGATCGTGGGCAATCCCGGACGTGCCCTCGAGTTCAGTCGGCTGCCGAATGACGGCGTCGGTCTGGTCCGAATCGAGTTCATCATCAACGATCACATCGGCGTGCATCCCCGGGCCCTGCTGGATATCGACAAGCTTGAGCCGTCGCTAGTGTCAAAGATACGCGAGCGTATCGCAGGCTATGGCAATCCGCGGGAGTTCTATGTCAGTCGCCTCGCCGAAGGGATTGGCACCATCGCTGCAGCCTTTTATCCGAAGCCCGTGATCGTGCGCATGAGTGACTTCAAGTCCAACGAATATGCGCAGTTGCTTGGCGGTGCGGACTATGAACCAGAGGAGGACAACCCGATGCTGGGCTTCAGGGGGGCATCCCGCTACCACTCGCCACGTTTCGCGGACTGCTTCGCCATGGAGTGCGATGCGGTAAAGCGAGTCCGCGATATCATGGGGCTTGCCAACCTCGAGTTGATGATTCCCTTCGTCCGCAGCGTGGAAGAGGAAATCAACGTCATGGAACTGATGGCCGAACAGGGTCTAAACCGGGGAGAAAATGTCCTGCGCATTCATCTCATGTGCGAGATTCCGGCCAATGCATTACTGGCTGAGCGCTTTCTGGAGCATTGCGATGGTTTTTCCATTGGCTCCAATGACCTGACACAACTGGCGCTTGGGGTGGACCGGGATTCAGAACTCCTGGCCGAGTTCGATGAGCGCAACGAAGCCGTTGCGACACTGATGGGGATGGCCATTCGGGCCTGCAAGAAGACGGGGAAGTACATCGGTATCTGTGGGCAGGCGCCGTCTGATTTCCCCGAGATCACTCGCTGGCTCGTGGAACAGGACATTGAATCCATCGCGCTGAATCCAGACAGTATTCTGAAAATGACGCAGCTGGTTCTGGATGTGGAATCAGGGTTGGCCCGCATGACACCACAACCCAATGACTCCGGAACGAAGCAATCATGACGGCTCTCACCCTGGCGATCAGCGGGAGTGGCGGCGCCGGCGCAATCTCGACCGGTGAACTGGTCCTGCGGCTGTATGCGGAGGTCGGCGGCCACGGCATGCTGAAAAAGACCTTCAGCCCACAGATCCGCGGGGGCGAATCGGCCGCCATCCTGCGCCTGGGCGACGCGCCAGTATCGACGATACCGGCTGACATCGACCTGCTGATTGCACTGGACTGGCAGAACTTTGCACGCTTTGCCGATGAGTTGCCGATCAGCGCCAGCACCCTGGTCCTGCATACCGGCACCGACGTCCCTCCCCCCGGCGTCAACCTCGATAATCTCCTGACCGTTGACGCCGCCGGGATTGCTGCCGCCGCGGACTCGGGGTGGCAGAACATGGTATTTTTCGGGATGCTCGCCAGCGGCCTGGGTTGCACAGGCACCGCGGCGGAGGCGCTACTGCGCGCACGCCTCGAAAAACATGACGATGCAGTCCTGGTTGCAGCCTGCCGGGCACTGCGGGCAGGGTTTGCCCAGGCACTGCCAGATCCGTTACGGGAACTCCTCGCCAGGTTCCCGGTGCCCGCGGCGACTGCCCCCGGGCACCCCCAACGCTGGCTGGCCAGCGGCAACCAGATGGCGGCGCTGGGCGCGCTTGAGGCCGGGGTACGCTTTGTCGCGGCCTACCCCATCACACCCGCCTCCGACTTGCTGGAGTGGCTGGCCCACCATATCGAGCACTACGGGGGCCACCTGGTACAGGCCGAAGATGAACTCGCGGCCATCAACATGGTGATTGGCGCAGGGTTTGGTGGCGTGCCGGCCATGACCGCCACCTCTGGCCCGGGAATGGCGCTGATGAGCGAGGCCATGGGACTCGCGGTAGCCAGTGAGACCGCGGCAGTGGTGGTCGATGTCATGCGCGGCGGCCCCTCCACGGGTATTCCTACCAAGAGCGAACAGAGCGATCTCAACCTGGCGCTCTACGGCATGCACGGTGACGCCCCGCATATTGTGCTGGCCGCGCAGTCGATCGCCGACTGCCACTTCACGGCCGCGTGGGCGGTGCACCTGGCAACCCGGCTGCAAACGCTGGTAATCGTGCTCAGCGACCAGACCCTTGGCCAGTCCATTCAGGTGTTTGATGCGCCCGGGAGCGACTGTCCACGGGCCGCTTTCGACAGCTCGCAAGAGGCAGAACCCTACTTGCGCTATCGCGACACGAACTCGGGTGTGTCGCCGCTGGCTCTGCCCGGTGAGCCGGGCCACATGTATACCGCCGACGGCCTCGAACACGGCGAGAATGCCATCCCGTCACCGCGCGCCCGGGACCACCGCATGCAGCTGGATAAACGCTGGCGCAAGCTCGCCGACTGGGACTTCGGTGGGCACTGGGCCGAGCTCGTCGGCCAGGTGGACCAGCACCCCGTGATTATTTGTATGGGGTCGGTCACCGCCACCGCGCTGGAGGCACAGGCGGCCATGGCAGCCGCTGGGCGCGAGGTCGCAGTGCTCAGTCTGCGCCTGCTGGCGCCGCTGCCCACGAAACAGCTGGCAACCCTGCTTGCGTCCGCCACCCGACTTCTGGTGGTAGAGCACAACCATGGGGCGCAGCTTTGGCACTACCTGCGCTCCCTGCTGCCGCAACTCGTCTTCGAGAGCCTGGCGCTGCCCGGGCCTGCAGCGATCCAACCCCGGGACATCGACACAGCACTGGAGGCGGCCAATGCCACTTAAAGCGAGAGACTACAACTCCGGGATCAAGCCTATCTGGTGCCCGGGTTGTGGCCACTACAGTGTACTCAACGCGATCACCAAGGCCATGGCTGCACGCGAGGTTGCCAGCCACAATACGGCGATCGTCTCCGGCATCGGCTGCTCCTCGCGCCTGCCCGCCTACGTCAG
Source organism: uncultured Haliea sp. (assembly GCF_963973825.1). Classification (NCBI taxonomy): domain Bacteria; kingdom Pseudomonadati; phylum Pseudomonadota; class Gammaproteobacteria; order Cellvibrionales; family Halieaceae; genus Haliea; species uncultured Haliea sp. The sequence continues at coordinate 114,370 of NZ_CAXBAE010000004.1, read as the reverse complement.
CAGCTACGGCTTCCACGGTGTGCACGGGCGGGCACTCCCACTGGCCACCGGCCTGAAAGTGGCGCGCCCCGATCTCGAGGTCGTCGCAGTGGGCGGCGATGGCGACGGCTTTTCAATTGGCGGCAACCACTTCCTCCACGCCTGCCGCCGCAACGTGAATATCGTCTACATTGCAATGGACAACGAGGTCTACGGCATGACCAAGGGGCAGGCATCTCCCACCAGCCCGGAAACCTGGCTGGATGGCAAACTGACCCCTTATGGCACCGAGGTGCGCGCCTTCCAGCCCTGCGCCATCGCCCTGGCCAGTGGTGCCGGCTTTATCGCCCGTGGCTACAGCGGGGATCCCAACGGCCTGGCACAGCTCATCTTTGAGGCCATGGCCTTTCCCGGCTTTGCCTTCATTCACGTGCTCAGCCAGTGTGTGACCTTTGTGCCAGAGCAAACGGCCTGGAAACAGCGCGTGCACCCTGTGGAAGGCACGCCTGCAACCGCCGCGGAGGCTGCAGCGCTGATTCACGCGGACGACGGTTTCGGCAAAGGTATCCTGTACCGCAATCCGCGGCCGGTATGGCCGCGGTTGCATCCACAGGCCGGTGGGGGGGAAGATCCACGAGCGGGGTTTGCACTGTGAAAAATGACCTGAACACGGATTTGCCACTGTTCCTCGCCCACAGTCTGGAACTGGAACAGGAGTCTGCCCAGCGTTTGCGCGAATTTGCCGACACGATGCGTCACCACCGGCAACAGGCCCTGGCAGCGCTGTTCGACGAGTTGGCGACCTACAGCGACCTGCACGCGCAGGAGGTCGCCGCCATCTGTGCCAGCCACGAGCTGCCGCACCTCAAACCCTGGGAGTTCACCTGGCCCGACGAGGAGCCGCCGGAGACCGGCGCGTATGCAAGCCTGCGCTACGAAATGCAGCCGGAGACGGCACTGGGCCTGATGATCAGGCAGGAAACCGCAGCGGCGGATTTTTACGCCGACGTTGCGGCCCGCTCAGCAGACCCGGAGATCGTGAAATATGCCGCGGAGTTTGCGGCAGAGGAGCGCGAGCACGCGAGACTCTTGCAGGCAAGGCTGACGACGCTGCAGCGAGAGGGCGACACCGCGCCGCCAGCGCCGGATATCGACCCGCCCCACCAGCCGGATTAGACGGCTATGCCGGGCACCAATATCACCTAAACCTCAGTGACAAGAAGCCCTGCTTTACTCAAGGCGCATGCTGTCGATCAACTCCTGCAACTTGCCGTTCGCGCGCATGGCCTCGATTTCTGCACGCAGGTCTGCCGCGGCCTCCGGGCTCTCGGCTCCCAACAGAAAGCGTACCGGCTCATCGCGCAGCACCGCATTATCAGCGCGATCGAGCTTGTTGTGGCGGATCATGCCTTTCAGGGAATCCACATAATCCTGGCCCCGCTCGGAGTAGCGCAGCAGGCCGTCGGCCAGCGGCAATGAGGAGAGCGGCTCACCACGCGCGCGCATGTCGGCGCGCAGTTGCCGGAAATCCTCATAGGCGGGGTGGGACATCAGGTTGATAAAATAGCCACGCACGCTGTCGAAGGGCCAGTCGAACGCCTTGATGGAGTAGTCGCCCTTGTAGGCGCGGTGCTCCTTCGCCTTGATGCCATCACCCTGATACGTCCACTGGCCGAACAGCGAATTGCCCTCCACCGCGAAACGCGAGGTGCCATAGCCACTCTCGTAGGCCGCCTGCCCCAGTGCAAGGCCCGCAGGAACGACATCAACACGGTAGAGCAAGCTGCTGATCATGTCCTTCAGTTCCGGGGCATTCTCCTGCAATGCAGTGACGTGCTCCTCGGCATCACCGGGCAAGAGCAGCGCCAGTCGCCGCAGCAGAGCCAGGCTCTGCTCGGATACCCGACCGTCGCTGTCCAGTTCCCGCTGTGCCTGTTCCAACCCCGCGCGAAATTCCATCACCATATAATTGGCGTGCATCACCTGCGGCAGCATCAGGCGATAGAACAGGCCCTTCTTGTCTTTCACCGGGATACTCTTCGACGCTTCCTGCCAGCTGGGCCCGATCGCGGTAATCAGCAGGCGAGGCGCCTGCAGCGGCTCATCAGCCCTGGGTTCACCCCACCAGTCCTGTTCCTCAAGCAGTGCGATCAAGTCCTGCACGGATGCAAACACGAGCACCTCTGCGTCGCTGGTCGCCTGTGCGGTCGCAGAGGCTTCAGGCGCTGTCAGCTCGTTTCCCGGAGCCGCCGCTTCCGACTCCGGCGGTTTGTCACTGCCGCAGCCGGTTAACAGCAAAGAAGTCAGGAGGATCGCCAACAGGCGGGGCTGATGCACGGGCATGCAGAGGATCTCATTCTGAGGTGAGTGCAGGCATTATGCCCACGCCGGAACGGCAAGCGTCAATCCCCCTGCCAACAAAGGTTGCCGTTCAAGTGCGTTACAATGCAGGCCTACGGTGGACTACGCTGCGGGCACTTGAGCGACCAAATGAACGAAGAACACGACATCCGGGAGCAGAAGCGCATGGGCATTACGATGCAGGCCCTCGCGTGGGTCGTGCTGCTGGGGCTGGGGGTGTTCTATTTCAGTGATGTTCTGGAGAGGCAGGTAAATCCCAACCGGCAGCTGGAGACCCTGTACACCGAAGACGGCGTGCGCGAAATCACCCTGCAGCGGAACAGGTTCGGCCACTACGTCACCAGCGGCGAAATCAACGGCCAGCCGGTCACCTTCCTGCTGGATACCGGAGCCACCGGGGTGGCAATTCCGGAATCACTGGCGAATCGCCTCGGACTGCAGCGAGGACGCGCCTATCGCACGCAAACCGCCAACGGTACCGCGATAAGCTATGCCACAACCCTCGACGAGGTGGCGGTGGCCGAAATACGGCTTCCCGATGTGCGTGCCGGTATTGTGCCCGGGCTACAAACCGATGAAGTGTTGCTCGGCATGAGCTTCCTTAAACACATCGAGTTCACCCAGCGCGGGGACAGGCTGACGCTGCGCCAGTATCTGTAAGTGGCGCTATGGCTGGCTATTGAACTTCAACAGAACGTACATCGTAAGGACGCTACAATTTGGCACATTACGCCGGTCACGAAGCGTCGGCTCCCGGGCATGTTGTCTTCAATGTGCCTGTATGGAAATATAGCTACCACCATACGACTTCCCTCCAGTCATCCGAGAGACAAGCAGATGGGACTGTTCCCGGACGTATTCACCGAGATCGCCGTTCTCCTGCTAATCGCTGCATTCGCAGGCGGAGTGGCAGTTCGTTTGCGCCAACCTCTGATCGTTGCCTTTATTGCCGTCGGCATCTTCGTTGGTCCATCAATGCTTGGCTGGGTCAGTGCAGACGACCAGATCGATTTGTTGGCCCAGTTCGGCATCGCCCTGCTGCTTTTCGTTGTCGGGCTGAAACTGGACTTACACATTATCAAGACCATGGGGCCTGTTGCCCTGGCCACGGGGCTCGGGCAGGTAGCTTTCACCAGTATTATCGGGTACCTGATTGCCGTGGCCTTTGGCATGGCAACCGTTACTGCCCTGTACGTCGCAGTGGCACTGACATTCTCAAGCACCATCATCATCGTCAAACTGCTGTCAGACAAGCGCGAGGTAGATACACTGCACGGGCGCATAGCGCTGGGTTTCCTGATCGTGCAGGATCTGGTGGTCGTACTGGTCATGATTGGCCTGAATGCAATGCGAGCGGCGGAGGAGGTATCCGTGCCGGCCGCAGCCTTGGCCGTGCTATTGAAAGGCGCCGGGTTCCTGCTGTTTGTCGCCGTTGCAATGCGCTATGTGCTGCCAAGGCTCATGCCTATGCTCTCGCATTCGCAAGAATTGCTCGTTCTGTTCGGCATTGCCTGGGGACTGGCGCTTGGCGCTCTTGGAGTTTCCCTCGGCTTCAGTAAAGAGGTGGGCGCCTTCATCGCCGGCGTGTCCCTTGCCTCAACCCCCTACCGTGACGCGCTGGGTGCACGCCTGACCAGCCTGCGGGATTTCCTGCTACTGTTTTTCTTCATCGACCTCGGCGCACATCTCGACCTCGGCATGCTTGGGGCGCAGTTGCTTGGGTCTGCCGTCTTTTCCCTGTTCGTGCTGATCGGCAATCCATTGATCGTCATGATAATCATGGGGTTTCTGGGCTACCGAAGCCGCACCGCTTTCTTCGCCGGCCTCACCGTGGCGCAGATCAGTGAGTTCTCGCTGATCCTTGGCGCCCTCGGACTTACACTGGGGCATATAAGTCCCGAAACCGTGGGGCTGATCACGCTCGTGGGACTGATTACTATCAGCGTCTCCACTTACATGATTCTCTACTCGCAAGCGCTTTACGAGTTGCTGGCACCATGGCTGAAACTGTTTGAGCGTGGCAGACCACACAGAGAAAACCCAACCGCGGACATCCCTGATGATGCTGTACCACAAGCCCTGCTTTTTGGGCTCGGAAGATACGGTTTCGGGATTGCACGTTGCCTGCGAGAAAGAGGCTGGAGAGTACTGACGGTCGACATTAATCCTGATCTGGTAAGAACCGGGGATCCCGCGGGCTATCCCGTAATATTTGGCGACGCTGAAGATCCGGAATTCGCGGCTACACTACCTCTTGCCAGCACTGACTGGGTGATAAGCACAGCGCGTGAACGGCACGCCAACGTCTCTCTTCTGAACACGCTGCACCACCTTGGATACCGTGGCCGAACGGCCATCACCGCCCAATCCGACGATGAAGTCGCCGAGCTCGAGCAGGCCGGTGCTGATATCATTCTGTCGCCGTTCTCCGATGCAGCGAACGAGGCATCCGATCGAATCACAGAGCCACATTTGAAATAACGCCGGTCACGTCGGCGAACGGGAAGGAGTTGGTCAGCAATGAAGCGTTTCAAACACATTCTATGCATTTTGGAAGCCGATGCCTCCAGCGAACTGGCATTGGAACGCGCGGTTGCACTTGCAGAAAGCAATCAGGCAGAGCTCACGGTTGCGACAGTCATTCCGCATGTGCCCGCACTGGCAGGCATGCCCTATGCCGGGCCGGACCCTGTCGATCTCCAGAAAGCACTGCGTAAGGAAAGCGAAGAGCGACTGACCTCACTGACCGCAGCCCATCAGGACAGCATGCGGATACCACACAAGGTTCTTACAGGAACTCCATTTCTGGAAATCATCCGCGAAGTGCTGCGTGGTGACCATGACCTGATCATCAAGTGCCCTGAATCACCCGACTGGCTGGACCGGTTTCTAGCCGGAGATGATATGCAGTTGCTACGGCAATGTCCCTGCCCGGTGTGGTTTGTCAAAGCGCACACCACGGGCGCCTACAAATGCATTCTGGCGGCCGTCGATGTATCCCAGTTCCACGCGCCCGAGGAACTGGAAAAACGTAGGCTATTGAACGTACAAGTGGTGGAAATGGCGGCCAGCCTCGCATTGTCGGAATCTGCAGAGTTGCATGTTGTCCACGCTTGGGAAGCGATGAGCGAGCTGGCTCAGGATCTAGCCGTCTCGCGCACCATCCCCAAGGAGCGGTTGGCCTCGGGCATTGAACAAGAGCGACTGCAACACCGTCAGCAACTGGAAAGACTGCTGAGTGACGTCGCCGCGCAGAATACCGCAGCGCGAGACGCCCTGAACTATCTCGCTCCTCGCACTCATCTTGTAAAGGGTTCTCCCAGGCAGGAAGTCCCCCTGCTCGCCCGGCAACTCGAAGCGGATTGTATCGTCATGGGTACCGTAGCCCGCACCGGGATTCGCGGGTTCTTCATGGGAAATACGGCCGAAACGATATTGGAGCAGATCGACTGTTCGGTGCTCGCCATCAAACCTGAAGGCTTTGCAACGCCGGTCTCGGTGGAGGGCTGACCCCCCCGCTGCCAGACGCGCCGCGGCGGCGCGTTTCGTATCATGCCTCCAGGGGGCTGGCTCAAGATCAGTCTGACATGACCAACGCCACTGTGGGCAAACTCCAGAATACAACGGCACTGCAGAACAATGCCAGTCCCCAACCCAGCCAGCGCGACGCCGGGATGGTGCCTCTCTCCAGCTGTTGCCATAGAAGCCAGCCGTAACGGACGACCAGCGCCACCGTCGCCAGCGTAGCCGCCTGCAGTAACAGTGGCAGCAGTCCCGCCAAGGGTACGTTGGGTAATACCATAAGGGCACCCTTCATCGCCGCCTTCGCCAATTGACCACTGGTGAACGGCATTCCAACGAGGGACAGTCCGGGCAGTGCAAGCAAAACCCAAAGAAAACTTTGCAGCAGGCGGCCGGCAGGAATCACCAGACCCACTGCGAGAAACAGGCAACCCTTTGCAAGGCCATGATGCAGTGCAAACAGGGCAATTACCGGCAACAGTGCAGACACCTGCCCTGGCGCCATCAGCGCTGCACCCACCAGTACCGCCATTAACCCCATCTGACTGATACTGGACCAGGCCAGCACCGTCTTGGGGTCCCGCTGGATCACCCCGAAAACGGCCGCCCCCAGGGAGCCCGCAAAGCCCATCAGGATCAGCCCCTGCCCCCATGACTGCCAGCCGACCTCGCCGATGGGTAATGTCAGCAGCCATCCCAGCAACCCCGCCTTGACCATCGCCCCACTGAGAACCGCGCTCGCGGGTGTCGGCGCCACAGGGTGCGCCAAGGGCAGCCAAAAATGCAGAAGGGGCAGGCCCGCCTTCACTCCGAAGCCAATGATGAACAGAGTTGTCATGAGCCAGCCATTAGTGCTGGCAGCGATGCCCGCGGCCAGTTCCGCCAGTAGCAAGCTGCCTCCGTCCCGGGCCGCCAGCAGGAAGCCTGCCAACATGGCCATCTCGCCCAACAGGGCCATCACAATGTAGACGCGGCCGGCGAAGCGTGCATGGTTACCGCCGACATGCACCACCAGGCCATACGCAGCGAACGTCATCAGGGCAAAGAACATGTAGAAGCTGACGATGTCCGCGGCCAGCACCAGGCCGAGGTTTCCGGCGAGAGAGAGGCCCCAGAACACGCCAAACCGGCGCAGATGTTTACCGCCAAGATAGCCGACCGCGTACAAACCCGCTGTGCCCCACAACAGAGCAGTCAGCAACAGGAAACTGCGCCGCAGTTCATCGAGCATCCACGTGCTCCCCAGCAACAACCAGGGGAGCTCCAGTGTCCAGGGCGTTGTCGACAGGAGCGCAAGCAAAAGGGCCGGTAGTGGCAGCAGGGGCAACGCTCCGCGCGATATGCTGTGCCAGCCGGGGCGCGCAGCCAGCAACGGGTACAGCAGCGGCAGCAGGATACTGGCAGCAATCAACACCAGCGGCGGCGATCCGTTCACGGCAGATACATCCTGACCACAATGAGCTGGGCCCAGGACAGAGGACTGAAAGCCGTCGCCGCCAGCAAGCCAACCAGCACCAGCATAAGCGTGGTAATCAGCGGCGGCCAGAATAGCCAGGCACTGGTTTCCAGGCGGCCCCAGCGGCGCTCCCCCGGCCACGGTGCGGCAACCGGACAGAACCAGAGTCGATAGACAATTGGCAGGAAATAGGCAGCATTGAGCAGGCTGCTCAAGAGCAGGACCACAACGGCCCACTCCACCCCGGTGGCCAGGGCACCCGTGCCCAGCATCCACTTTGTGACAAAACCGGCCAGTGGCGGCACCCCGATCATGCCAAGGGCCGCCAAGGTAAAGGCCGTCGAAGTCGCGGGCATTCGTGCGCCAGCGCCATCCAGCTCATCCACCCGATGCACACCCAGAGTTTCGGCATAATTACCCGCGCAGAAAAAGAGAGTGATTTTCATGATGCCCTGATGCAGCAGGTGGACCAGGCCACCCACCGTGCCGATGGGGCCGAACAGGGCCACCCCCAGGATAATGTAGGACACCTGGCTGATGGTGGAGAACGCCAGACGACGCTTGAGGTCGATCTGTGCCATGGCGCGCACCGAACCGTAGAGGATGGTAAAGGCCGCCAGCCAGGCGAGGGGCTGGAGCAGGCCCAGCATAAAGGCGAAGTCGATACCGTAGACGTCGTACACCACGCGCACGATACCGAAGGCTCCCGCTTTGACTACGGCCACTGCGTGCAGCAGCGCGCTGACGGGTGCCGGCGCCACCATAGCCTGCGGCAGCCAGCCATGCACCGGAAACATGCCTGCCTTAACCCCCAGGCCGGCAATCAGCAGGATAAAGATCAGCGTCAACTGCCCGTGCAGAGCCGGATCTGCCCCCTGGAAATGGCCCGTCTCACGGAACGCCAGATCCCCGGCCAGGCCGTGCAACCAGGCAATCCCCAGCAACAGCACCACGCCGCCACCGAGAGTATAGCTAATGTAATTGCGACCGGCACGCAGGGCCTTTTCAGTGCCCCGATGCACCACCAGCGGATAGGTCGAAAGGGTGAGCATTTCGTAGAACAGAAAGAAAGTGAACATGTTTCCCGCCAGGGCAATACCCATGGTGCTGGCAACGCAGAGGCTGAAGAAACCAAAGAAACGACTGCGATTGGGCGAGTCCTCCAGATACCCAATCGCGTAAATGGTGGTAAACAGCCAAAGCACCGCCGACAGGCCGGCAAACAGCATCGCCAGAGCATCGGCCCGCAGCATGAAGCTCACCCCGGGGAGCATGGTGAAACTGACGCTGAAATCGACGCCATGAAATACGCCCCAGGTCATCAGCGCGACGATGACCAACTTCAGCAACGCGGCCATCAGGTTGACCAGGATGCGTACGCGGTGGCTGCTTTCGGGCAGGACAAAGATCACCACCGCCGCCAGCAGCGAGGTCAACAGGGCCAGCAGCGGCAACAGCGCGGTCGCGGTCACAGCTGTGCCTCATTTACGTCGGCAGTCACCTCGAAAGGCAACGACAGTACCGAGAGCACCGGTTCTGCCACCAGCCCCAGACCAAGTGCCAACAGAGCGAGGATCATCGGGATCGCCTCCAGGCTCTGCGGCGGATGGTAGAAGTCATCGCTGTCGCCGACCTCAAGAAATGACGCGCGGTAGATACGGAACACGTAGGCGGCCGCCAGCACACCGCCCAGCAGCAGCACCCCAACCCACCACCACTGACCGCTGGCAAGGCTGGCCTGCAGCAGCAACCACTTGGCTGCAAAGCCGCCGGAGGGCGGCAAGCCCATCAGGGACACCCCTGCGAGACCGAACGAGAACAGGGAAAACGGCAGGAAGTGGCTCACACCCGCCAGCGCATCCACCCGTTTGCTGCGGATCGACAGGATCAGGTTGCCTGCAGCTAGGAACATCGCGGCCTTGGCCAATGCGTGGCTGATAACCTGCAGGGTAATGCCCTGCTGTGCCAGCAGGGATACTGGCTCCGCGACCGCAAAGGTCAGCGGAAACAGCAGGAAGAGGTAGCCAATCTGGGCCACGGAAGAATAGGCAACCACCTGCTTCAGATGGGGCTGGCGAAAAGCGAGCCAACTACCCCAGACAACCGCTGCCGCACCCAGCGCACCGATGCTCTGTGCCAGCCAAGGGGACCCCAGGCGATCCCCCAGTTCCAACCAAAGACGGGCGGCGATATAGAACGACGCCTTGACCACAAGGCCGGACAACAGCGCACTGACCGGGGACCGGGCGATGCCATGAGCCGGCGGCAGCCAGCCGTGCAGCGGAAACAATGCCGTCTTAAGGGCCAGGCCGGCCAACATCAACAACAGGGCCACAATCAAGGCCGGCTCGCAGCTCGCCAGTTGCTCATCGATGAGCGCCAACGACAGGGTGCCGAACCGTCCATACAGCAGTGCCACCCCCAACAGGTAGGCCAACGATCCGAGAAGCGCTGCAAAAAGGTAGCGCAATGCCGCGCGCAGGGCCGCCGCTTCGCCCCCCAGTGCCACCAGGCCCACAGCGGCGAGGCTGATCAGTTCCAGGCTGACATAGAGGTTGAACAGATCGGCACCCAGCCAGACACCATTGAGGCCCGCCCACAGAAACCAGAAAAGGGGCCAGAAATAGCGCTGCCAGGGTTTGCATGCATCAAGATAGAAGCCGGCATGCAGGCCGCAGGCCGTGGCTACAGCCGCGGTGAGCAAAACGAAAGTAACGGCCAACCCGTCAACCCGCAGGGCGATACCCAGCGGCGCCTCCCAACCTCCGAGGGCATAGGAAAAACCGCCGCGTTCCATCACCGCATACCAGAGGGCGAGGGATACCAGCACTTGAATGACCATGCCCAGCCAACTCACACAGCGACCCTTGCGGAAATCCAGTAGCAGGGACAGCGAGGCCCACGCGAGGGGCGTGAACAGCAGTCCTGCCATCAACCACTGGCTCAAGATCCGGCTCCGCCGCCATCCCCTTCGCTTTCAGCTTTGAAGGAGGTGCGACCGGTCAGGTGAAAGTAACGGCGTATCAGAACAACAGCCAGGGCAGTGGCGGCAATCGCGACGACAATGCCGGTGAGCACAAGCGCCTGGGGCACCGGATCGGGGCCACCGCGGTGTTGCGCCAGGCCTACCAACACCAAGAACACCCCCGAGCCTATCAGGTTGAAGGCCAGCAAGCGCCGTAGGAGGTGATTCAGAAGCAGGAAGCCCGCGAGGCCGATACCACAAAGGGCGACACCGGCAAGGGCATATAACAGAGCGGAGCTCACGACCCGGCGCCCTCCTCCGGTTCGTGCTCATCGGTCACTGGAGCCGCTACAAACAGGGCCAGCAGAATCATTCCGATGGACAGGGTTAGCGCAACCTCGATGGTCAGGATCAGGAGGCCTGCCATGGTAGCTGGATAGGCGAGAAAGGCTTCGCCCATCAGAGCGCCCACAACCGCCACCAGGAGAAACACTGCAAAACCGATCACCAGACCAAGCCGCAGCAGTATCCCGGGACGAATAAACGCCATGGGCAAGCCGCCCAGGCGCATGAGCACACCCGTCGCGGCAAGTACGGCACCGGCCTGAAACGCACCGCCGGGCCGGTACGCACCAGCCCAGAGGAGGTAGGCGGCCAGCAACAGCATCACCGGTACAAACCAGCGCTGCAGTGCATACAGCAGCGAGTCCGCGCTGCGCAGAGCAGGGTCCTCCAGAGAGTTGGTGCTGGCGAGGGAAATTCCCGCCATGCCGGCTATTACCAGCACACCGATCTCAAGCAACGTATCGTAGCTGCGAAAATTCAGCAAAACCGCCGTGACCGGATGCTCCACACCACTGCGTTCCAGGCTGGCCCGCAACTGCTCGGGCAGTTCCGATGACACTGCGGCACCGGCGACATCCAGCACCGCAGCGGCAAGTGCAACGATCAAGCCCGCGCAGGCCAGCAAGGTCACAAACAATCGCACGCGCCGCAACAGGCTTACTCCCTCATCCGGGAGGCTGGCTGAGAGCGGCCGCGCCGGAAATGACTGACCGCATCAAGCAACAGAACTCCGGTGAGACCGGCACCAATGGCCACCTCAGCCAGGGCAATGTCCGGCGCCTGCAAACGCACCCAGGCCAGGGCCATCAGCAAACCAAAAGCCATGAACATCACCACCGCCCGAAACAGGTCACGGGACATCAGCACGGCCACTGCAGTCACCAGCAGGGACACCAGGAGCAGGCCATCCAGCCACCAGCTCATGCGCCGTCCTCACGGTCACTCCTGCTATCCGAGGCGCGCACAGTTCTTGCCACCAAATGGGCGGCGGTCGCGCTCGCCGCCAGCGCCACCAGCCAGATGAAAAGAATCTTTGCGGCAGTAGCAGGCCCTGGCACCGACGGCAACAACCCCAGCACTATCAGGCCGAGACCGAGATTATCGGCCTTGGTCAGAGCATGGATGCGGGCCAGGGTGTCCGGCAGCCGAAACAGGCCTAGCGTACCCACAAGAAAAAACAGACAACCGAGTGTCAGCAGAAGGGCCTGCAACAGTGTCACGAGGCTGTCAGGCATCTCGGCGCTCTCCTGCGCTGTCAGCGCGGGCAACCTGCATAACCCGGGTCACAAAAGCCACAGTGGCCAGAACCGCGAGCAATGCCAGCACCAGCGCCACATCGCGCAGCGCTGGCTCCCCCTGCGATTCCGCCAATACCAGCAGTAGCGCAACGCCGGTGGTACCAAAGAGCTGTGAAGCCAACATTCGATCTGCGGGCTCAGGTCCCAGCCAGATACGCAGCAGCCCCACCGACAACAGGAGCAACAGCACAAGGGCCACAGTGTCTATCAGTATCGTCATAGTGGAAACATCCGGGCGATGTGCTCTTCCGCACGGGCTACAGCATCATGAACCTCCGCGGTCGTATCCAGGCAGTGCAGTTCAATCTCGGGGCCCCGCAGAGTCACGCTGAGTGTTCCCGGCAGCAACGACAGAGTATTGGCCAACAACCAGCGCGGGCTCCCGGCGGGCAGCGATGTCTTGTAGGACATATAGCCCGGGCTAATCGGCAGCCGTGGTGACAGAAGCCGTCGAGCCACATCCACTCCCGCAGCTACGGAGCCAACAAGAAAATATCCGCCAAACGCAAACGTGGCCAGCACCCGAGGACGACGTGCCCCCGGCGGAAAGAGACGCCATGACAACAGCGCTATTAAGGGAACCGCCCCCAACCCGAAGGCCACCGCGGCCGCTTCGCCTTCCGCCAGCGCCCACCATGCCACAAACAACCACGCTGTGCGAATAGCTGCGTCAAGTGCCTTCACTCAACCAGTCCCCCCATGCCCGGGCCTGCAACCTGACATCCGCGCTGTGCGAGCCGGCTCCATTGGCCTGTCGTACCATTTAGCGGCAAGGCCAAAGGCCAAACCTCGATTGGCACGGTACTGCAGCAACACGAACCGGTAACGACAAACGTGTTCACTGCGCGCCGGCCAACCGCGCCTGCACCGACTTGCCGGCCTCCATCAGCAGCAACATGAGCACTCCCATGGCGAGCACCTGCATCGCCTGCGCCGGTCTCAACGGTTGTGCCTCAAACCATGTTGCCAGCCACGGCAGATAAGTGAAGGCAAGCTGCAAACTGGTCACCACCAACAGCGCCACCCATACGGCCCTGGTGCCCTTGAGCCCTTCGAGGCTGAGGGAGCTGCCATAGGCATAGCGGACGCTGAAGAGGTAGAAAATCTCCATGACGACCAGCGTATTTACGGCCATGGTCCGGGCCGTCTCCAAAGGCAGGCCCTGGCCCAGCGCCAACCAGAACTGACCGAAAACACCGGTACAGAACAGCAGTGATACCAGAACAATCCGCAACACCAGACCGCGGGAGAGTATCGAACTCGAGGGATTCCGTGGCGGCCGTCTGAGCGTATTGGGTTCGGTGGGTTCAAATGCGAGGGCCATGGCCAGCGCTACCGAACTGACCATGTTGACCCACAGGATCTGAGCCGCGGTAATTGGCAGGGTGAGGCCGAACAGGATCGCCAGCAACAGGCTAAGGGATTCGCCCCCATTTACCGGCAGCAGGAAGGCAATCACCTTTTTCAGATTGTCATACACTGTACGGCCCGCACGGACCGCACCAACTATCGTGGCGAAATTGTCATCCAGAAGCACCAGCTCCGCGGCTTCTTTCGCCGCCTCGCTGCCACCCCTGCCCATGGCAATGCCAGCATCGGCGCGCTTCAGGGCCGGCGCGTCGTTGACACCATCACCAGTCATCGCCACCACCTTGCCGTGGCTCTGCAGGGCCTTGACCAGGCGCAGCTTGTGTTCCGGGCTGGTGCGGGCGAAGATATCGGTGTTCAGCACACGCGCTGCCAGCTCGGTGTCATCCAACTGGTCGAGATCGGCACCGGTCAGCACACTGTCCGCTTTCTCCAGGCCAATCTGGCGGCCAATGGCGGCGGCAGTTCCAGCATGGTCGCCAGTAATCATCTTCACACTAATGCCGGCACCGGCACAGGCTCTGACCGCTGCGATCGCCTCAGGCCGCGGTGGATCGATAAGCCCCACCAGACCTTCCAATACCAGGCCATTTTCAACATCATCAAAGTCCAGTGCGTTTTTCTCCTCCGCCACGGTCATCGTCGCGAGAGCCAGTACGCGCTGGCCCTGTTGCGCCAGCGCCTCGGCCTTGGCGTGCCAGGCGTTGCGGTCAAAGCGCACGGTGGCTCCGTCTGGAGTGCGCTGCGCGTGACAGAAATCGAAAATGGTTTCCGGGGCGCCCTTCACGTGCACACAGGCATGGTGCTCATGGTCGTGGTTAAGCGTCGCCATGAACCGGTGGCGAGTATCAAAGGGGATCAGGTCTGCACGGACCCAACTGACATGAGCCTCGTCCTGATTGAGGCCCAGTTTACCCGCAAAGGCGAGCAACGCTGCCTCCATCGGGTCACCCTCAGCCTCCCAGACACCGTCTCGCCGGTGCAGCGCCGCATCGTTGCATAGCGCGGCCACCCTGGCGAGTATTGCGAGGCGTTCGCGATCCACCCCGCCAGCGCCGCCGCGAATCTCACCAGCCGGCTCATAGCCTGAGCCCTCCACCATAAAATCTGCACCGGTAACGCTCGCCGCCGCGACCATCATTTCATTCCGCGTCAGGGTCCCGGTCTTGTCACTGCAGATCACCGAGACCGAACCCAGCGTTTCGATGGCCGGGAGGCGACGCACAATAGCGTGCTGGCGGGCCATGGCCTGGACGCCGATGGCAAGGGTTACGGTCAACACCGCGGGCAGGCCTTCGGGAATGGCGGCGACGGATAGTCCTACCACAGCCGTGAACAGCTGGCTGAAATCCTGACCCTGTACAAAGTGGCCAAACGCGAGGATCAGGCCGGCGAGAGTCAGAATGAACACCGTAAGCCAACGGGAAAACACCGACATCTGTCGGACCAGCGGCGTAGTGAGCGCCTCCACCCTGGTGAGCATGCTGCTGATACGGCCGATCTCGGTATTGGCGCCGCTCACAACTACCACGCCCTGCCCCTGGCCCGCCGTCACCAGAGTGCCACTGAAAGCCATACAGGACCGGTCTCCCAGCACTGCGCCCGGCGCGACAGCTGCCACGCCTTTCTCCACAGGCACCGATTCGCCGGTGAGAATCGCCTCCTGGATAGAGAGACCACGCGCCTTGAACAAACGCAGGTCAGCGGGCACCCTGTCGCCAGACTCCAGCAGAACAACATCGCCCGGCACCAGGGACTCCGCAGGCACGCTCTGGCGCTTGCCGTCGCGGATGACCGCGGCCGTCGGCGCCAACATGTGACGGATCGCGTCCATGGCCTTCTCGGCCTTCCCCTCCTGCACCAGGCCAATCACCGCATTCAGCAGCACCACCGCGAGGATCACCACGGTATCCACCCAATGTCCCAGCAGCGCCGTGACGGCGGCCGATGCAAGCAGCACATAGATCAGGACATTGTGGAAGTGCAGCAGGAAACGCACCATCAAACCCTGCCGGGGCGGTTGTGGCAGGGTATTCAAGCCGTGGTCGCGCAATCGCTCCGCCGCCGTTTGCCGGGAAAGACCCTGAACGTCGCTACGAAGGTCGGCAAGGACATCGGCGCATTCGCGGCTGTGCCAGTCGTCTTGCGAAGCCTTTATTACGTTCGACATGCGCATTTACCTCCCAAGGCCGGGCGGGCGAGGACTGACAACCAGAACGACCTGCTGGCCCGGCGGCGTATTTCTAGCACCTCCTCAAATGGCGGTCTGCCCGCCATCAATCACCAGCGCTGACCCGGTGATAAACCTCGCCTCATCCGAGGCCAGGTAAGCCACAGCGCCGGCGATTTCCTCCGCCTGCGCGAAGTAGGGGGTCAGCGGGAACATCCGGCCATAGAGCGACATATCGGCACCCTCGGGTATCTGGATGTCCTTGACCAGCGGTGTATCCACCGCACCCGGACATACGGCATTGACCCGCACACCGCGGCCCGCGAACTCCGCAGCGAGGGACTTCGACAGCAGCAACACCGCGCCCTTACTGGCGCAGTAGGCACTGTTATAGGGCAGGCCCTGCAGGCCCGCCGCAGAGGAAATATTGACAATGTTGCCGCCGGTTTCCAGCAGGTGCGGCATGGCGGCCTGGCACAGCACAAAAACGGAGCGGGTGTTTACCGTCATCACGCGGTCCCAGTCCGCTGCGCTCACGTCGGCAAAGTTTTTGGTCAGCGCCATACCCGCGATGTTGCACAGCACATCCAGCTTGCCGAGCTCGGCCACGCACGCTGCAATGGCCGCGCGACAGGCCGCCTCGTCAGTGACGTCGAGGGCGAGATTGCGAATAGCCAACCCTTCCCCGGCGAGGCTCGCGGCTTCGCGCGCCAGCTGTTCAGCGTTGATGTCGACAGCGTACACCTGCGCGCCCTCGCGGCCCAGACGCGCCATGGTTGCCAGGCCGATGCCCGAGGCTGCTCCCGTCACAAACGCCACTTTCCCTTGAAAACGTTTCATCCTGTGTACTCACTGTTAGCCTAAGCATTGGGCCAAATCTACCACGGATTGCTCTTGGCCAGCAGGCCAGAGGGCGCCTCAGGCGACGTTGCGCGGGCCGTGGTCTGGTCGGCCATCGAGGAAAACGCCATACTCGACACTATGATGCTACTCACCGTCAATGCGGGCAGCTCCTCCCTGCGCCTCGCCGCGTACAGCGTAAGCGGCGGCGAACCGGAAGCGATTGCCAGCGCGCGTTACGAATTGGAGGGTGAATCAGTAGCCGAACTCCTGAGCGACTTCCTGGCGCAATACCAACCGGGGCAGATCACCGCCGTGGTGCATCGCATCGTCCACGGCGGGCCACATTTTTCGGGGCCCAGCCTGATTGACACAGCGGCGGAGCAGCAGCTGGCGCAGCTCGCACCGCTGGCACCCCTGCACACCGGGCGGTCGCTGTCACTGATCCGCGCCGCCCGGGCGCTGTTCAACGCCGGCACAGCGCAAATAGCCAGCTTTGACACCGCGTTCTACTCAGGTCTGCCGCAGTTCGCACGCCACTACGCCTTGCCGGCAGAACTGACGACGCGCCTTGGTCTGCGGCGCTACGGCTTCCACGGGCTGGCCCACGAGGCGCTGTGGCGGCGCTGGTCCGCGGTCGCAGCGCGGGGGGCGAGCACGGGGCGCATCCTGACGCTGCAACTGGGCTCGGGCTGCTCCATCACCGCCACCCGCGATGGCAGGCCGGTGGACACCTCCATGGGGTTCACCCCGCTCGAGGGCCTGATGATGGCCACCCGCAGTGGCGACATTGATCCGGGCCTGCTGCTGTACCTGCAACAGCAGCACGGCTGGAGCACCGGTGAAGTGGACGACCTGCTCAACCGCCAGAGTGGACTGCTGGGTGTATCGGGCCTGAGCGCCGACATGCGCGTGCTGCTGGCATCTGACAGTGCAGCGGCAAAACTGGCGGTGGGGCTATACTGCTATCGCGTGCGGAAATACGTTGGCGCCTACCTCGCGGTACTCGGTGGCGCAGACAGCATCGTGTTCGGCGGCGGTGTAGGCGAAAACGCCCCGGAGATACGCGCGCGCATCCTCGACGATATGCACTGGGCAGGCGTGCACATCGACCCGGCGGCGAACAGCGCGGCGATGGGTCATGAACGCCGCATCAGCCCCGCGCAGAGCGCGGTCAGCGTCTGGGTGCTGAAGGCAGACGAGCAGGCGCTGATGGCCAGGCAGGCCGCCACCCTGCTGGCAGCACAGGCAACGCACTGACCGGCGGCAACCGACCCAGCAAACACCGACAGGAGATGCGACTTATGGACAGGCCCGCGAACCCATCGCCTCTGGAGGCCGACGAACTGCGCCGGATAGACGCCTACTGGCGCGCCTGCAACTACCTCGCGGCAGGCATGATCTACCTGCGCGATAACCCGCTGCTGCGCGAGCCACTCCAGCCTGAGCACATCAAGGAGCGCCTGCTCGGGCACTGGGGTAGCAGCCCGGGCTTGAGTTTCCTGTACGTGCACCTGAACCGGCTCATCGGCAAACACGATCTCAACGCCATTTACCTGGCAGGGCCGGGCCACGGCGCACCCGGTGTGCTGGCACCGGTGTACCTGGAGGGCACCTACTCGGAAGTCTACCCGCACAAGGGAGAAAACAGCGCCGGCCTGCTGCAGTTCTTCCGCGATTTCTCCTTCCCCGGCGGCATCGGCAGCCATTGCACGCCAGAGACCCCGGGATCGATTCACGAGGGCGGCGAGCTGGGCTACAGCCTCTCGCATGCCTTCGGTGCGGCTTTCGACAACCCCGACCTGCTGGTTGCGGTGATGGTGGGTGACGGCGAGGCCGAAACCGGCCCACTGGCCGCCGCCTGGCACTCCAACAAGTTTCTCAACCCGCGCCGCGATGGCGCGGTGCTTCCCGTGCTGCACCTGAATGGATACAAGATCAACAACCCCACCGTGCTGGCGCGCATATCGCACGAGGAACTCGATGCACTGTTCCGGGGGTATGGCTGGTCCCCGCTGTTTGTGGAGGGCGACGACCCCGAGCTGATGCACCGGGCGATGGCCGCGGCGCTGGAGCACTGCGTGATGGACATACACCGCATTCAGGCGGAGGCGCGGGGCTCGACAACGTCTGCCCCCGAACGCCCGCGCTGGCCGATGATTGTACTGCGCAGCCCGAAAGGGTGGACCGGCCCGAAAACCGTCGATGGCCACGCCATTGAAGGCAGCTGGCGCTCGCATCAGGTACCCCTGGCGAAAGTGCGCGAGGATGCCGGGCAACTACAAAAGCTGGAAGACTGGCTGCGCAGCTACCGGCCCGATGAGCTGTTTGACGCCGAGGGTCGGCTGAACAGCGAGCTGCGGGCGCTCGCGCCGCAGGGGAACCGCCGCATGAGCGCCAACCCCCACGCCAACGGCGGGCTGTTGCGCAAGGCCCTGCAGCTGCCCGACTTCCGCGACTACGCCGTTGCGGTACCGCAGCCCGGCGCAAACGTTGCCGGCAACACGTTCCCGCTGGGCGAGCTGCTGCGCGATATCCTGCGCGCCAACCCGGAGAATTTCCGCGTGTTCGGGCCGGATGAAACCTCATCCAACAAGCTGCACGCGGTGTATGAAGCCAGCAAGAAAACCTGGATGGCAGACCGTCTGCCCGGGGATGAGGACGGCGGCGAGCTGGCCGCCGATGGCCGCGTTATGGAACTGCTGTCCGAACACACGCTGGAGGGCTGGCTGGAAGGCTACCTGTTGACCGGACGGCATGGTTTCCTGTCAACCTACGAGGCTTTCGTGCACGTAATCGACTCCATGTTCAACCAGCACGCGAAGTGGCTGGACGGCGCGGAGGATATCGATTGGCGGGCGCCCATCTCATCCCTGAACCTGTTGATCACCTCGACCGTCTGGCGCCAGGATCACAATGGCTTCACCCACCAGGACCCCGGCTTCCTCGATCTCGTGGTGAACAAGAGCCCCAGCGTTGTGCGCGTGTACCTGCCGCCGGACGCCAACACCCTGCTCAGCGTGGCCGACCACTGCCTGCGCAGCCGCAACGACATCAACGTGATTGTGGCCGACAAACAGCAGCACCTGCAGTATCTGGACATGCCTGCGGCAATTCGCCACTGCACCCAAGGCATTGGCATCTGGGACTGGGCCAGTAACGACCAGGGCGGGGAGCCCGATGTGGTGCTGGCCGGTTGCGGGGATGTGACAACGCAGGAGGCGCTGGCGGCCGTTGAACTGTTGCGGGAACATTTCCCCGCATTGAAAATCCGCTTCATCAATGTGGTGGACCTGTTCACCCTGACGTCGCCCCAGGAACACCCCCACGGCCTCTCGGACCGCGACTTCGACAGCCTGTTCACGGTGGACAAGCCGATCATCTTCAATTTCCACGGCTACCCGTGGCTGATCCACCGGCTGGCCTACAAGCGCAGTAATCACGCCCACCTCCATGTGCGCGGCTACAAGGAAAAGGGCAGCATCAACACACCGCTGGACCTCGCCATCAAGAATGAAATTGATCGATTCAGCCTGGTGATCGACGTGATCAACCGCGTGCCCGGCCTGCTGGTGGCGGGCGCCCATGTGCGGCAGAAGATGCGCGAGCTACAGCTCGACTGCCAGGCCTACGCCTATGAACACGGTGTCGACAAACCCGAGATCCGCGACTGGCGCTGGGGTGCCGGCGGGTAACATTGCGAGACCGCTCAGGACCGATACGGCTCAACGAGGGAGTTGCTCCCCTGGTTTGCAACGAGGACTTCGAACCATGCAGAAGATTGATCTGACCGGCAAGGTCGCACTCGTAACCGGCGGCAGTCGCGGCCTCGGCAAGGCCATGTGCCATGGCCTCGCCGACGCCGGTGCCGACATCATCGTTGTCAGCCGGCGACTGGAAAACTGTGAGACCGTTGCCGATGAACTGCGCGCCAAGGGGCGCAAGGCGCTGGCGCTGTCGGCACACATGGGTCGCACTGAGGACCTCGACAGGGTCATTGAGGCCGCCTACGAAACCTTCGGTCGCGTGGATATTCTGATCAACAACGCCGGTATGAACCCGATGATTGGCGAGCTTTCCGACCTGCAGCCGGACCTGTTCCAGAAGCTGTTTGATGTCAACACCAAGGGACCCTGGTACCTGGCATCAAGAATGGCTCCCAGAATGGCAGAGCACGGCGGCGGCTCGGTGATCAACGTGATCTCCGTCGGCGGCCTGAAGCCCTCCGCATTGCAGGGCTTTTACGCCGCCACGAAGGCGGCGCTCGACGCACTGACCAAAGTGATGGCTGCGGAATGGGCCGGCAAGGGCATACGGGTCAACAGCCTGGCGCCCGGCAGCTACCACTCCGACCTGTTCGACAGTGCAGCGAATATCCCCGGCTATCTGGACGGGGCTATTGCGGCATCATTGCAGAAACGGGTGGCTGAAACCGAGGAAATCGTCGGGCCCGTGCTCTACCTCGCCAGCGACCTGTCGAGCTTCACCACCGGGCATACTCTGGTAACTGACGGCGGCTATATGGTGTTGTGAAGGTAAGGCGGCGCCCTGGCCACCCAGCCTGCAGCCAGTGCCTCTCTGGCCTCCCAATCAAAGCACCAGTTCAGCCATCTGGCGCAGGAACTCGCGGTCACCATTGACCAGCATGGTGGTTACCGGTGAGCGCTTCCAGTCCTGCAGCCGTTCACGTATGCGGTCCAGCGGGCCGCACAGCGCGATCTCGTCGGCAAAGGTGTCCGGCACCATATCGATCGCCTTCTCACGCTCACCGGCAAAGAACAGCTCCTGAATCTGGTCCGCCTCATCCGGAAAGCCGAGTCGCGCCATCAGGTCCTTGTGGAAATTGTTGGTCTTGGAGCCCATGCCGCCCACGTAGAAACCGAGCATCGCCTTGACCGGGCGCAAGGCCGCTTGCAGGTCATCGTTGATATTGACCATCACCATGGGGGCAATTTCGAAGCCAGGCTTCGCCGCTACCAGCTGGCTTTCGTAGACCTCATGGCGCCAGGGTGAGTAGTACAGCGGCAACCAGCCATCGGCGATTTCCGCGGTCTGCGTCACGTTCTTGGGCCCCTCGGCGCCGATGAAAATAGGCAGGTCGGCACGCAGGGGGTGGGTGATCGACTTCAGCGGCTTGCCCTGCCCCCAGGCATTGGGGCCGTGATAGGGCAGCGGATAATGCTCGCCATCGTTGGACACGGGCTCCTCGCGACGCAGGATCTTGCGGATGATGCTGACGTATTCGCGGGTGCGGGCCAAAGGCTTGCTATAAGGCTGCCCATACCACCCCTCAACCACCTGCGGCCCGGACACACCGAGGCCAAGCATCATGCGTCCACCGGACATGTGATCCAGCGCCAGCGCCGCCATCGCGCAGGACGCCGGCGTACGCGCAGAGAGCTGCGCGATCGCGGTTCCGAGGCGGATGCGGGAGGTGTGTGCGCCCACCCAGGCCAGCGGTGTAAAGCAGTCATTACCCCAGGACTCCGCCGTCCACACGGAATCAAAACCGAGGCGCTCCGCCTCCTGTGCCATACCGACAAAATCCGGCGGCGGCTGCGCGCCCCAGTAGCCCAGTTGCAGACCCAGTTTCAGTGAACTCATTGTGAGACCTCTATCGTCAGAATCATGCTCTCAACGCAGTCGGTGTCTACCCGCGGGCCAGGCAGCGGTTCCACGCCCGTATTGGGATGTCGCCCTGACAGGCAGGACCGCTCCGGGTTCAGGGCAACGGCCTTGCCCAACTGCTCAAGGGCGACATTAACACCGTCAGCCAGCATGTCGTAGTGCCGCGCCCCGATCGCATAGCGCCAGGGAGAAGACCCGATGGCCGGCGTCATTCGCCTGCTTCTTCCCGCAGCCGTATCGGCCCTGAATTGGCCGGGAACTTGCCGGCCATACCGGCATAGAAGTCGCGGAAATACTGCATGTCGGCTACCACGCTGCCGGTGGTCGACAGCCCGGCCCCAAACCCTCCCCGTTTGCGGGAGAAATCCAGAAAGGAGGGCACGATGGGTACCTTGGCCTGGCGAGCGATGTGGTAGAAACCCGATTTCCAGTAGTCGGTGCGGTCACGCGTGCCCTCCGTCGGCACCACCAGCACCAGCTGGTCTGCCTGTTCGAAGGCCGCAACCATGGCAGCCACCAGATTCCCGGCGCGATGCCTGACAATGGGCATGCCGCCGAGGCGGCGCATGAGCCACCCAACGGGCCAGGCAAAGAGGCTGTGCTTGCCCATCCAGCGCACCTTGATGTCGAATGCAGCGGCGTACAGCAGCATCAGCGGAAAGTCCCAGTTGGAGGTGTGGGGCGCCGCGATCAGGACATAGCGCGCATGCGCCGGGCGAGCGCCCTCCAGGCTCCAGCCCGCTGCACGCAATAACCAGCGAGCGATTGTCTGCTTCATGTATCTGGCACTCCCAGAGTGGTTGCGGGTTGGGGCCCGGTCAGTTGGCGCCACATGGCAGCAGGCTTTTTCGTGAATGCGGAGTCTAGCAGACTTGCGGCATTTCCGAAGGGGTCGTCCAGATAGTTGGACCAAGCCGCTGGCAGCCGCAGCGGGAGCAGCTAGTCTGTTAAGTCTGCACAGGCAAAATAAGGAGAATATGATGCAGCTCCCGGTTTCAGCGCCGCGCCAACGCGGCGCTCTGTACACCCTCTTTTTCACGCTGGCATTGCTGCTGACAGGCTGCAGCGATGGCACCGACCACGGGAACGGCGGAGAACCTGAACTGCTGGGCGCGTTCGCCGTCTCGGTGCTGTCCAGCCCACCCGAGATGGTCAGCGGCGGAGAGGCGCGGGTCGGTATCGAGGTACCTGAAGCACTGCCACTGGAGAGCGTCGTGGTGATGCTGGAAGGCGAGGATATCAGTGAGCAGTTTTCAGCCCGCAGCAACGGGCACGGCCTGGAGGGCCGGGTTGCCGGCCTGGTGGTGGGTGACAACGCACTGGAGGTCAGCAGCAGCGCAGGCAATGTCACCGCTGCCAGTGTCACCCTGGTCAATCATCCCGCGAGCGGGCCGATATTCTCCGGGCCGCAACAGACGCCTTTTTTCTGTGCCATTGACCGCCATCTGGCGGATCTGGAACTGGGTCCGGTGATCGATGAAAACTGCAGCGTGGAGACGGTGGTCAGCTACAAATACCTGAGCGAGGGTGGCGCCTGGATGGACTACCCGGAAAACGGTGAACGTCCCGCCGACATCGCCACAACCACCACCATTGATGACCGCGATGTCGACTTTATCGTGCGCTGGGAACGCGGCAGCCTGAATCGCTTCCTCTACTCGATTGCGGTGCTCTCCCCGGCGCCCGGGGAGGAAGACGGACCCGACCTGAGCGTCTGGAACCAGCGGCTTATCTACTACTTTCAAGGTGGCGTCGCCATTGGCCATTACCAGGGCAGCCCCAGCCGCAGCCGGGCTCTGTACACGGACGGCCTGGCCGCCGGCTACGCGGTGGCCTATTCCACGGGCACCAAAACAGGAACGCACTACAACCTCGAACTCGGCGGCGAGACCGCCATCATGGTCAAAAGCCGCTTCGTTTCGGCCTACGGCGCGCCCGACTACACCGTTGGCGTCGGCGGCTCCGGCGGCGGCATCCAGCAATACGTCTATGCCCAGAATCACCCCGGGCTGATAGACGCCGGGGTTCCCCAGTACTCCTATTCAGACATGGTGACGCAAACCATACACATCGGGGACTGCGAGCTGATTGAACGCTGGATCGACCTGCAACTGCGCGATGACCCGGGCGGCAAGTGGGCGGACTGGAACAACCGCAGCTGGCTGATAGGCCTGAACGCGAATAACGAGGTACCGAACGACGTCGTCAGTTTCGGGCTCACGCCCTGGGTGCCCCAGGGTTCCAGTGAGTGCACGGCCTCCTGGCGTGGCCTCTCACCGCTGGCGCTGAACCCTCACTTCGGCGAGGCTCCCGGCATTACGCCCGAGCAGCAGGCCGAGGTGGAGTGGACGCACTTCGCTGACGTGATCAACATCTACGGTCGCGCCGAAGACGGCTTTGCCGCCACCACCTGGGACAACGTCGGCGTGCAATACGGTCTGCAGGCACTGCTTGACGGCAACATCACCCCTGACGAATTCATCGATCTGAACTGGAACATCGGCAGCTGGAAGAATGAACCGGACATGGTGCAGGAGGGCTGCCCCTTCATCATCGACCTGTGCTTTGCCTTGGACGACGATGAGCCGCTATACCCGAACCAGATCGACCCCTGGAGTTGGCGCAATGCCACCACCGCAACCGATGACACACCGGCGGCGCGCAAACGCGCGGACCCGGGCGCGATCCGGGCCGCTTTCGACTCGGGCATGGTGCAGCGCGGGGAAGCCGAAATTCCGTTTATCGACCTGCGCCACTATCTGGAAGACGAACTGGACATGCACAACACCATCCAGTCCTTCGTCACCCGTCAACGCCTCCTGAACCACGACGGCGACGCCTCCAACCAGGTGATCTGGTTCATCGACAGAAACCCGGACGGCAGCGACCACGACAACACCATGCAGGCCTTTGCCGTTCTCGACGAGTGGATGGCCAACATACGCGCCAACCCGGATAGCCCGGTGGGCGCCAACCGTCCGGCCGCTGCGGTGGACAGTTGCTTTGCCAGCGATGGTGAACTGATCGCCAGCGGAGAGACGGTTTGGGACGGAATCCTGAATGACCGACCCGTCGGTAGCTGCACCGAGCGCTTTCCACCGTACAGCACATCGCGCATCGTCGCTGGTGCGCCGATCACAGGCGACGTATTCCGCTGCGCACTGCAACCACTGGACGACGCAATTGAGGCGGGGCTCTACGGCAGTTGGGTACCGTCTACCGAGGAGTTTGCGAAGCTGCAGGCCATCTTCCCCGATGGCGTCTGCGACTACAGCCAGCCCGGCGTGATGGACTAGCGCGCGGACCCCACCAAGTGCGGTATGCTGGGCCAACATCGCATACCGAAGGGAGTCTCGCGTGGATCAGAATCTGCTGTATATCATCGCCGCCGTGCTGGTGCTGGGCGTGGGGGCCCAGTGGCTGTCCTGGCGACTGAAGCAGCCCTCGATCCTCGCCCTGCTGGTGCTGGGCATCATCGCCGGTCCCGTCACCGGCCTGCTGCGACCCGATGAACAGTTCGGCGACCTGCTCTTCCCCATGGTGTCCCTCGGGGTCGCACTGGTGCTGTTCGAAGGTGGCATGACGCTGAAGTTCCGTGACCTCAGGGGCCACGGACGCGTAGTCACCAACCTGGTGAGCTGGGGTGCCCTGTTGAACTGGGGGCTGATGGCGGCCGGCTGCTGGATGCTGGCCGACTTCTCCCTCCCTGTTGCGCTGCTGTTTGCGGCGCTCGTCGTGGTCACCGGCCCGACTGTGATCAACCCGCTGTTGCGCACCATGCGCGCAAAACCAGAGGTGAGCCAGGTGCTGCGCTGGGAGGGCATTCTGATTGACCCGGTGGGCGCGCTGCTTGCCGTTCTGGTCTTTCAGTACATCCTTACCGGCGCGGATTCGTGGGTCGTGTTCGCCCAGAGCATCGGTGTCGGCCTGGTGGCGGGTTTGATCGGCGCCCTCAGCCTGGGTTTCGTGCTGCGGAAACACTGGGTTCCGGAATACCTCATCAACGTCGTCACCCTGGCCTGGGTGATCATGATGTTCGCCGGCAGTGACTTCATCGCCCACGAATCCGGGCTGCTGACAGTGACCGTGATGGGCATCTGGCTGGGCAATATGAAAGACGTGGGCGTGAGTGAAATACTCAGCTTCAAGGAAAGCCTGTCGGTGCTGATTATCTCGGTGCTGTTCATTGTGCTGGGCGCGCGGGTCGATCCCCAGGATATTCTCGCCACCGGCTGGAACGGCGTGATCGTCCTGCTGGTAGTGCTGCTGGCGCGGCCGGTTGTGGTGTGGGCGTCCGCGCTCGGCGGCAACTACAGCTGGCGCCAGAAGGCGTTGCTGAGCTGGGTGGCACCGCGCGGCATCGTTGCCGCCGCTGTCTCCTCACTGTTTGCGCTGCGGCTCGAGGGTATCGACTACCCGGGCGCCTCGGATCTGGTGGCCTACACCTTCCTGGTGATCATCGCCACGGTGGTGCTGCAGAGCCTCACCGCCGGCGCCGCGACCCGCGCGCTGGGCCTCGCCGAAGCGGAGCCGAACGGCGTGCTCATCGTCGGCGCAAATGCCGTGGCCCGGGCTGTGGCTCAGGCGCTGGTGCGGCAGGGTTTCCGGGTCAAACTCGCAGATACCTCCTATGAAGAGATCCGCAGCGCGCGTATGGCAGGGCTGGAAACCTATTACGGCGACCCGATTTCTTCGCACGCCGACCAGTATCTGGAACTCGTGGGCATCGGGCGACTCTTCGCCATGTCGCGGCGCGCACGCTGGAATACGCTCGCCTGCCTGAAATACCGCGGTGAATTCGGCCCGAAGAAGGTGTTCAGCCTGCGCAACGCGGAAGAGCGTGAGGTCAGCGAGCGAGAACGCCCCGCGGATGAGTTCCGCGCGCCGCGTCTCTTTGGCAGCGAAGTCACCTACCAGAAACTGGCCAGCCTGCTGGCGCGTGGCGCAGAGATACGGGCCATCAACCTCAATGAAGAGTTTGACCTGGCGGCTTACAAAGACAAGAACGGCACCAGCATGATCCCGCTGTTCACGCTGACCACTGACGGCAAGCTGCGCGTCATCAACGACGACGCCCCCGTGGGAGAGCTCGCCGAGGGCAAGCTGCTGGCCCTGGTATGGTCCGCAGAAAGCTAGCAGCGCGCTGCATCCGGCTACGCCACTCAACGAGGGAAGAGCACACCATGGATATCAATAATAAGCACATCGCCATCACCGGCCCCACGGCGGGCATAGGCCGCAGCGCCGCTCTCACCCTCGCCGGCAAGGGAGCGGTACTTACGCTGCTGTGCCGCAATCTGGAAAAGGGTGCGGCGCTCAGCCGGGAGATCGTCGCAGCGGGCGGGGCTGAGCCCAGCGTGGTACAGATTGACATGGCAAGCCTGGCCAGCGTGCGCGCCGCGAGCGAAACCTGCCTGTCCCAGGGGCGACCAATAGACATTCTGCTCAACAACGCGGGCCTGATGAATACCAGCCGCAAGACGACGGTGGACGGCTACGAAGAGACGCTGGCGGTGAACCACTTTGCGCCCTTCCTGCTCACGGGCCTGCTGCTGCCCGCATTGGCGGAAGCGCCCAGCGCACGCATCGTCAACGTTGCGTCTGCCGCGCACGCGTTTGTCCGCGGTATGAATTTCGATGACATGCAGGCGGAGAAGAACTACAAGGCGTTTCGCGAGTATGGCCGCTCCAAGCTGGCGAACATTCTGTTCACCCGAACCCTGGCACAGCGTCTCGAGGGGCAGCCGATCACGGTCAACGCCCTGCACCCCGGCGCGGTAGCCACCTCACTGGGTCAGCAGAACGACGGCTTCCTGAAGAACATTGCGCCCGCGATCATGAAGATATTTTTCCGCTCCCCGGACAAGGGTGCCGAGACATCTGTGTATCTGTGCACAAGCGATGACGTCGCAGACACCAGCGGTGAGTATTTTGCCAACTGCAAACGGGTGCGTCCGCGTCCCTGGGCCAGGGACGACGCGGCCGCGGCTAAGCTGTGGGCGTATACGGAAGACTGTACCGGATTCACCTACCCCATCTGATACGGGCCGACTTTCGGAGCGCACCGGCTAGAAGGTGCGCAGATAGCTGAGCGAGTAGGCGCGAAAGCTTTCATCGCTGTCGTTGAGGGAGCCCTGCTCGTAGGCCAGTTTGAACGCATTGCGCCGGTTGAAGGGGAACACCAGGGTAAATCCCGCTTTACTGTCGCGCTGCAGGTTATCCAGGCGCCGGCCGCCCAGCGTGCTACGTCCTCCGCGATAGAAGTTCGCATCCAGCGATACCCAAAGTCCCGGATGGATCTGGCGCACGAGATGCGTCTCGACCGAGTACAGCGCGGCCTGCTCCCGCCGCAAGCCCAGAAAGTTGTCGTTGTCCTGAAACCACCAGCCGCCCGCCTCAATCTCCCATATCCACTGGTTTCCGAGAGGCAGGATGTAACCCAGCTCCAGCTTGGTTGCCCAGCGGTTGGCGCCCACATTCAGCAGCCGCTCGGGGTCGTAGCGGCCCGTGGGTGCCACAATGCGCAGGCTGCCGCCCAGCAGGGGGCGTGGCGCTCGCAGCATCTCGGCAAAGGCCTCACGATCCATGGCGGGCGCACCGACAAAGTTGAGCGACAGCGTTGCCGCGACGTCTCCGAGGCCATCATAGTCGCGAGACACCTTGCCCAACCCGTCGACATCTGCCGAGGAGCGGCCGCTGGCGTAGGGCGCATCCACCACAAAGGTCGCGGTGCGCCCCGCGAGGGAGAAGGTCTGGCGAACACTGAGCTGTGCCGTGGTGATAGACGAGTTGAGGCCGGCAATCGGCAGCGAAGGATCGGGAATGGTGTCGCCCCGGGTATGCGCAAACCCGAGGGCACCGATCTGCGTGCCCTGTGGTGCGGGCCAGTAGGCGCGGGGAGAAAGCTCCTGCGCCAATGGCCTCAGGCTCACTGACATCAGCAGGAGCAGGAGTGCAACGGCTTTCCCGGTTGTTCGCGCCACGCCATCCTCCCCGCTGTGTCATGCCTGGCCATGCTACAGCGGAGAGGTTACAACAGTGAAGGTGGCAAGTACCACCGGACAGAGCCTGCACCCCGGCCGGGGGACCTGGTATCAGAGGCGGAAGCGCGCGCCAATTTCAAAGGAGCGCTCTGGACCCACGTAGATACCCTGGCGCAGCCCGGTGATATAGCGTTCATCTGTCAGGTTTTTCACCGCACCGAACACCGTCAGGCTGCTGCTGAACTCATACTCAGCCAAGAAATCCAGCAGCGTATAGGAGGGCATCTTGCCACCCCAGATACCGCCGGCAGCGTCGTCGGGGATAGCAACCTGGTTGCTTGCATCACCGAACTGCGAGCCGCGGTAGTGGGCGGTCAGCGCGGCGTTCCACTGGCCCTCGTGGTAGCTGAGCGCCAGATTGGCCAGGTGCTCTGGCGCATAGGGCAGCCTGTTGCCCTCAAATTCCCCGGTCTGGAAATCCGACTCAGGCACCCAGGTCGCGTTGGCATCCACGCTGAAGCCCGCGCCCAACTCATAGCCGAGGATCAGTTCCATGCCTTTATGCAAGGTTTCGCCGGCATTGGACTGGGACAGGTTGGGATCGCTGTTGCCGGTGACCACCTGGTTGTCGAAATCCATATAGAACGCTGCGACTTCATAGCTCAGCTTGCCCCGCAAGCCACGAATGCCGACCTCATAGTTGTTCGAGCGTTCGCCGTCCAGATTCTGGTCCGTGAGGCCGTCCAGCGCCACGCCATTTGCCGCCGGTGAGAACGCGCGGTAGAGGCCACCGTAGAGCTGGGCCGTGGGGGTCAGTTCGAAGGTTGCGCCGATCCCGGGCAGGAGCTCAGTGTTGGAAGTTTTTGCCGAGGCGTTGTTTTCGGTGAGCACCCGGCGCTTCTGCTCATAGGACTCGATTCGCAGCCCCGGGGTGACCGCCAGCCGATCAGTCAGCTCCATGCGATTCTGCACATGCGCTGCGATGCTGTCCGCGCTGTCCACACGATGCCGGTCATTGATGCCGGTGCGGTCGGCGTCCCGAGTGGCGCGTATGCGCGTGTCGTCCGACTCCTCGCTCATCACCCGGAAACCGATTTCGGCGGCATTTTCCAGGCCGAAAAGCTGGTGATCCAGCTGCAGGCGTGTTTCCAGCCCAAGCCGTTCAAAGGACCGGTTGTTGCCGGTGAGGGTGTCGGTATAAACCCAGCGACCCGCCTCGTTGGAGGCCTCGTCGTCGACGTTGTAGCGCCAGTAATCCCGCGACACCTCGCTCCAGTAGGCGACGGTTTGCAGCCTGGCGTTATCGTTGATGCGCCAGGCATGATTTAGGTCGAAGGCCACACGATCGGTCAGGAAGTAGTCATCCGGCGCCGGGTTGTAGGTCGCACCGGCCTCGTAGTCACCGAGCAACAGGCCGCGGTAGGAGATGTTGGCGTCATTCTCGTACCAGGAGAACTTCACACCCACTTCCTGGCTGTCGCTGAGCGCCATGCCGGACTTGACGAGAATGTCCGTCATTTCATAGTCCTTGTCCATGAAGCCGTCGCTCTCTGCGCGGGTCGCCACAAGCCCGGCGAAGGCATCGCCAGAGGCGCTGCGGCCACCCGCCTCCAGAGAGGCTTCGCGGGTGTCGAAGGAACCAAGTCGGCCCGACAGCAGGACACCGTCGTCCGGCGTCTTCGTCTGGTAGTTCACCACGCCACCGATGGTGGAGGGGCCATAGCGCAGGGACGCAGACCCTTTCAGCACTTCGATGCGCTCGACACGCTGGATACGGGGGTTGAAATACCGCTCGTTGCCGATAAACAGACCGGGGGCCACAGGCACGCCGTCCTCAAGAATCAGCGATTTTGACTCGCTGGCCGACAACCCGCGAATTCCCAGATTGGCAACGATTGCCGTTTCGTCTTCTGTTGCCGTGTTGATGCCGGCGACACGGCGCAATGCGTCATCCGTGGACAATGGCTGGATCAGTTCCAGAGCCTCCCGGTCGATCAGCACTACCGAACCCGTCTGCCGCGACACGGCATCGTCGCTTTTGCCGATAACCTCGATCACCGGCATGGGGAACTCACCCCCCTCCTGCGCGGCAAGGCTGGATGGCAGCAAAATGGCGGCAACAGCAAGGGCGAGCACCCGTTTCGGTGGGCGCGAGGGCATGGTATTCATAGGTTACTCCAGGATCAGGCCCAGGCGGTTTCCGATGTGGGCTTGAGTTCAAAGAAAAGGGATTCAGCGACCGTCTCGGCTATCACTTCTTCAGCGCTGTCTTTGCAGGTGCCGCAGCATGTACCCACCTCCAGGCGCGCCTGAATGTCTTCATAGCGGACAGCGCCCTGCTGGACCTCGGCACGGATGGCGGAGTCGGTCACTCCGCGACAGAGACAAATAAACATGCAATAACCTCCTGACTGCACCCAGTGTAGACGAATGCGAATCATTGTCAATTGCGTGTGGTATTAATTGTCAGTCTCGAACACAGAAATCGCTCACCGCGCTTGACGGCCGGTATCCGTGGTCTCCCGGCGCCCAATTGACTACACTGTGGGAGAACACCACCACACAAGGAGCAGAGCGTGAAAGGTGACAAGCAGGTCATTGCCTTCCTGAACCAGGCACTGAAAAACGAACTCACGGCCATCAATCAGTATTTCCTGCACGCCAGAATGTTCGAGAACTGGGGGCTGAACAAGCTCAACGAGAAAGAATACGAGGAATCCATCGATGAAATGAAGCACGCGGATCTGCTGATCAAGCGTATTCTGTTCCTCGAGGGGCTGCCCAACCTGCAGGACCTTGGCAAACTGTACATCGGTGAAAACGTTGCAGAAATCCTGCAATGCGACATGAAGCAGGAAGAACTGGCCATTCCGCTGTTGCGCGAGGCCATCGTGCACTGTGAATCGGTTTCCGATTTTGGTACCCGCGACCTGTTCTCGGAGATCCTGAGGAGCGAAGAGGAGCACGTCGACTGGCTGGAGACGCAACTCGAGCTGATCGAGCGCGTCGGCATACAGAACTACCAGCAATCCATGATCTAGAACGAAAAAGCCCGCCCCATTCTCTGGGGCGGGCCCGCGCTACCGCGCGCTGCGCACTCAGTCGCAGCCGCCGCTCAGGCTGTTCAGCCAGTCACGCACCAGTCCCACGGCCTCGTCATGGATGATGCTGCGGCCGATTTCCGGCATGCGCACATTGGGCTCATTGGAATTCATGCGAAACACGGTGATGGACGCATCGGCATCGCCCGGCACAAGCGCGTACTGCAGGCCACCTGAGCCTGCCCCGGCAGCAACGGGTGGCTTGCAGACACCGTAGGTGGCATTCACTTCACGCCAGAACTCGGTGAACATGCCAGAGTTGCTGGCAAAACCACCGGGGCTGTGGCAATGGGCGCAGTTGATGTCCAGATAGGCCTTCACCCGCGACTCCAGGGGCTTGCTGACGTCTTCCCAGTCAGGCGCCGTGTCGATCGTCGCCAGGTCAGCTGGCAAACCAACCAGCACCCCTGCATCCGCCATATGCGATAACTGGTTCTTCAGTGCGCCATCGTACAGACGCTCGCGGTTGAGGAACCGTGCCTTGGGGCCGATAGGCAGGTTGACGGTCTCCGTATTCACGCCACTGCCGGTCTCCGCCCGGGTCACGCCGTGGCAGGTCTTGCAGCTGTTGGCATCGGGAATCACGTACTCGGTACTGCGCGTGCTGCCGTCACTGTGAATCCACTCCAGCGAACGGCGGCCTCCTGCCACCGCCAGGTCTGCGCCACTGCCATCCTCGCGCCAGATATAGGGCAGTGTTGCCCAGCCATCCCGACGATGGATCAGCAGACGGGTTTCGATAACCTCCTCCCCCGCCGCAGGATTCAGAAAGTCGTTGGGCATGGCGAAGGTCTTGGCGATGATAGTGCCCACCGGAAAATCGAATACGTTCTGACTGTTGTAGGCGGCTTGCAGGCCGTCTGGCACGTAGATAAAGCGGTACTTGCTGGCATAGTCGGTAAACAGTGCGCTGGTCAGCTCGTAGCCGATACCGTCGTTGGCGGCTGAGCGTGGTTCCAGCGCGTCCGCAAACAGGTTGTAACCGGCAAGCTCCCGGCAGCTGACCTCCGCCGCATCGAAATTGGGGTCGCTACCCTCGGGGGTGCACAGGGCCGCAATCTCTTCCTCGGTGAGTGGGCGCTCGCCCTCTGCAATCTCTTCCGGCGTGTCCAGTACTACCGCGGTCAGTGACGCATGCGCGCAATCAAAGAAGGCGGGATCCACGCTGGGGCCACCGCCGCCGGGCTGGAACACAACGCCAAGACGGACCGAGGCTTTTTCGGAAACACAGATACGGTCGGCATCCGCGAACGCACCCTCCGCTTCACCCAGCCCGTCATAGACCACCTCGGGTAGCCCATCAAAGGCTGCGAACAGCCCGGCAACATCCGCCGCCAGGTCTGCAGGGGCGTAGGCATTGTTGGAGTACAGGTTGTCGTGCACGTGTATGCGGCGCGGGTCCGGGTCGTAGCGGACATCGTTGGTGGTCAGGCCGCTGATGTCGTAGCTGACGATGGCCACCGCCATGGACTGATTGTTTTCAATGCGGTTACCAAAAATCTCCACATCGTCAAACGCCATGGCGAGTATGCCGGTGCCCGCCGGCACCACACCCACGATATTGCCCGCTGGCGCAAAATTGGGGGTGTTGTTGTCGCGAATGGTATTGTCGAAAATCCGCGCGCGCGCACCGTCGACGGACAGGTTCGGCAGGTCGAATACCAGAATGCCACCGGTATTGTTCTCCGCGACGTTGTCGTACACATCCGAGTCCGTGGAGTTCTCGATCTCAATGCCCGCCACGTTCAGGGAGACGTTGTTGCGGCGCACGATGATCTTGTCTGACTGGCCGACATAGATTCCTGCGTCACTGGCGCCGATGACCACACAGTCTTCTATCAGCACGTTCTTGGTCTGTACCGGGTACAGTCCGTAGGCACCGTTGCTCTCGCAGGCACCGCAGGTCCACTCCACGCGCACCGAACGCAGTGTCACACCGTTGGAGAATTTGAACTTGATGCCATCCGACGGTGCGTCGATCACCGCGAAATCTTCCAACACCACATTGTTGCTGGTGACCAGGATACTCTCGCCACCCGACACCTGGCTGCCGAAATCGAGCAGGGTTTCACCGTGGCCCTGGCCGCGGACCGTGACATTGTCGACATCCAGCGACAGCTGCGCATCCAGCGCGAATTCTCCCGCAGGCAATTCGATGGTCTGCCCGGGTTCAACGTTGATAAAGGCTTCTATCAACCGCCGCTGAAAATCTTCGCCGGGCTCGATGACGACCAGGTCGGGGTCCGGCACTTCCTCGGGTGTCACATCAGGTGGAGGCGGCGCGGCGGAATCACCGCCATCCGAGCAGGCTGTCAGTGACGCCAACCCGAACAACAGCACAGCGGACAGAACAGAGTTTCTGGCGAGTGTCTTCATGATGCTCCCGGTTTATTATCCTTAGAAGAGGGGTTCCGCCTGCTTATTTACCACAGGCGGGATAAATCACAAAGCCGCCTCAGGCGATCGCCACCAGTTCGATGTCAAAGGTGAGGTCTTTTCCGGCCAGCGGATGATTGGCATCCAGCACGACCACCTCGTCACTGACCTCGGCGACACGCACCGGGATCGCCTGACCATCGGGGGTTTGCATCTGCAACTGCAGGCCCGGTTCCAACGGAATATGCTCGGGGATCTGCGACCGGGCGACTTCCTGCCGGGCCTCGGCGGCGGGCTGGCCGTAGGCCTCGTCTGCCGGCACGTTGACCTGCTTTTTATCACCGACGGCCATACCCTCGATGGCCCGGTCCAGGCCGGGGATGATCTGCCCGGACCCCACTTCGAACTGCAGTGGGTCGCGGCCATCACTGCTGTCGAATACGGTGCCGTCGTCCAGCGTACCGGTGTAATGAATGCTGACGTTGTCGCCTGCTTTGGCTGCGCTCATGCTGTGCTCCTGATTGCGTAGGGGAAGGGAAACTACGCAATGCCTGGCGCAGTAACTCGCGAGTCCTCCAGTTTAACGGCTGTGCCAGGGATGTAAACCGACAGCACTGAAAACCTGCCGCAGGGCCCGCGACAGGGGCGAAACGGTAATAGTGGTGCCGCGGCGCACTGGCGAGGGGCCCGGCAGATCAGTATCTTGCTCACGACCACCGGCGCAAGCCCGGTACAACCGTTTTTGCAGGAGCTGACTCATGATCGCGTTGGGAGCCGTACTTGTGGGCCTGGTGTTGCTGGTCTGGAGCGCCGACCGTTTTGTGTCGGGCGCAGCCGCAACGGCGTGGCATTTCAACGTACCGCCCCTGCTGATCGGCATGGTCATCATAGGTTTCGGGACCTCGGCACCCGAGATGGTGGTCTCCGCCATCGCATCCAGCCAGGGCAACCCGGGCCTGGCACTGGGCAATGCCTACGGTTCCAACATCACCAACATTGCACTGATCATCGGCGTCACCGCCGTGCTCAGCCCCCTGGCCGTGCACTCGCAGATCCTGCGCAAGGAGCTGCCGATACTGCTCGCGGTCACGGCGCTGGCCGCCTGGCAGGTGGTCGATGGTGTCATCACCCACCTCGAGGCATTTCTGCTGCTTGGCGTGTTCCTTCTGCTGATGGGCTGGTCTATCCAACAGGGCCTGCGGGGCGACCGCGACACGCTGGCCATTGAGGTCACTGCGGAGCACGCGTCCACCCAGCAGCACATGCCGCTGGGCCGTGCGCTGTTCTGGCTGCTCGCCGGCCTGCTGCTCCTGGTTGCCGCCTCGCGCCTGCTGGTGTGGGGCGCGGTGCTGATTGCGGAGGGCCTGGGGGTCAGCGATCTGGTCATCGGACTCACCATCGTGGCGGTCGGCACCTCGCTTCCCGAGCTGGCGTCCTCGGTGATTGCCGCGCGCAAGGGTGAGAGCGACATCGCGCTGGGCAACGTGATCGGTTCCAACCTGTTCAACACGCTGGCGGTGGTGGGCATCGCGGGCGGCATTGCCGAGATCGACGTGCCCCCGGAGGTGCTGGGCCGGGACGTACTGAGCATGGGGGCCCTGGCGCTGCTGTTATGTGTGATGGGGTATCGACGCCGCGGACCCGGCCGCATCAACCGGCTGGAGGGCGCACTGCTTATCCTGTGCTTCGTCGGCTATACCAGTTGGGTGCTGGTCACCAGCGGCTCATGAGGTGAGCTCGCGCAGCAGGGCCTCGAAATCCGCAGCCGGCAGCGGCTTGCTGAAGTAATAGCCCTGAAACTCGTCACAGCCGTTGTCCTTGAGGAACTGCCACTGCGCTTCCGTTTCCACGCCCTCGGCGATGGTGCGAAATCCCAGTCCGCGAGCTACGCCGATAATGGCCAGCGCGATAGCCTGGTCTTCGGCATCCTCGGCCACCCCGTCGACAAAACTCTTGTCGATTTTCAGCTTCTGCACCGGATAGCGCTTGAGATAACTCAATGAGGAATAGCCGGTGCCGAAATCATCGATCGACAGCACAACGCCGCGTCGATGCAGATCGCCCAGGGTTGCCAGTGTCTTGCCGGAACTTTCCATGGCAATACGCTCGGTGAGCTCGAGGTCCAGCAGTTGCGCCGGCACGCCGGCGTCGGCGAGCATCTGGCTCACCATCTCCGCGAAGTCCTCGCGGTAGATCTGCATCGCGGACAGGTTCACAGCGACGGGTCCAACGGGCAAACCCGCTGCCTGCCACAGCGCCTGCTGGGCTATGGCGGTACGCAACACCCAGCTGCCGATATCCAGAATCAGCCCGCTCTCTTCGGCAATGGGAATAAACCGTGACGGCGGCACGAAACCCAGCTCCGGGTGCTGCCAGCGGATCAGGGCCTCAACACCGGTGATCTCCCCGGTCGACAGGCTGACCTGCGGCTGGTAGTGCAGGCTCAGGTCGCCCCTGACGAGGGCTTCCCTGAGCTGGTTCTCGATCTGCAGCGTTTCATTGGCATGCACGCGCATCTCGTCTTCGAAGACGCAGAACACATTGCGCCCGGCGAGCTTGGCCCGCGAGAGCGCGGCGTCTGCCGCCTGCGTCAGCTGGTCGAGGTCACGGCCGTGCTCCGGGAAGCAGGCGATGCCAATGCTCGCCGTAACGCTGAGCCGTTGCGCCTCCAGCTGCAGGGGCTCGGCGATACGACTGAGCAGGCGTTCCGCCACCTCGGCCGCGCCTGCCTCTCCAACGCCGGGAAGCAGCAGGAAAAACTCGTCTCCCCCCATGCGGCTCAGGGTGGACTCCAGGTTCAGCTCGGCGCTCAGGCGGCTGGACAGCGCGGTGAGCACGGCATCCCCCACCGCGAGCCCCAGCGATTCGTTGATCAGCTGGAAACGGTCCAGATCGATATAGAGCAGTGCCAGCGGCGTACCACTCGCGGCTGCGGCAGTCACCGCCAGGCGCGTCCGCTCGTGCAGCAACTCCCGGTTGGGCAGGCCGGTGAGCGTGTCGTAATGGCTGAGGAAACGGATCCGGTCCCGATTGTCGCGATGCTCTGTGATATCGGTGGAAATCCCACAGAGGGCGTAAACCTTGCCTTCGGCATCGTACAGCGGGATTTTCACCGACCAGAACACAGAGGTCTTGCCGCTGCTGCGGATGGTCTCCACCTCTTCACGCTCCTCGACGATACCCGTCGAGAGCACCTTGCGGTCGTTCTCGCGAATCCGCGCGACGCTGTCGCCTTCAAACAGGCGCTCGTCACCCTGACCGATAATGTCCTCGCGCTCCACCCCCCAGGTGGCAAGCACCTGCCGATTCACGAACAGGTACTTGCCCTCGAGATCCTTCAGGTAGATGCAGGCACCCACGTTCTCAAGAATGGTGGACAGCAGCGACTCGCTTTCCCGCACCGCCTTCTCGTAGCGCGTGCGCTGTTCCTCCCGGTCAAAGTTGTCCAGGGCGAAACTGATATCTGCGCTCATCTCACGCAGCAGGGCCGTTGCCTCCTCGTCGAACACGTCGCAGTGGGCATGATAGACACTGAACACGGCGAAGGGCTTGCCGCCCCGGGGAATCGGAAATGCGGCCGATGAGCGCCAACCGAACTCGCGCGCCCGATCGTGCCAGGGCTCGGTCAAGGACGAGTCGAGGTAGTCGTTGATGATTACCGGCCGGTTCTCTCGCGCGGCAGTGGCCATGGACCCGCCTCCGCCGGGATGGTTGGCATCAATGGAGAGCGACTTGCTGTCGAAGTATTCCCGCCCCTCCCCTGCTCCGGCCACACCGACAATCGCACCGCTTGCAGTATCAATACGACCCACCCAGGCCAGGGTAAAGCCGCCAAACCGGACCGCCACCTTGCAGACCAGAGGCATCAGCTCCGCTTCGCTGTCCATACGGACAATGGCCTGGTTGACCTCGCTGAGTGCGTGGTAAAGGCTGGCCAGGCGTTCCGCGCGCCGATCGCTGCGGTCGCGACCGCGGGCAATCACCAGCACCAGCAGCGCCAGGGCAAGGCTGGCCGCCCCCCCCGCCACGAACATCGCCGAGGACCCTCCCGGCGCCAGCGATGCGGCGCGGAAGGCAGGGGTGGAGCTGATGTAGAAGGTCCAGCTGCGGGTACCCACCGTCACGCTGTGCTCAGCCTGCGCTTCACCCGCGGCAGCCCGCGCTGTATGGGACACGGTGTCTGACACGTAGAGCCGATTCGCCGGATCGCGCGGGTCGCCGTCGAAGATGTCAAAATCCAGGTCGGCGTCGATTTCCCTCGCCATCCCCTCGATCAGGTCCCTGACGCGAAAGGGCACGTCGATATACCCGGTAAGTCTCGCCCTGCGCTCAGCCAGCGTATCCGGCACGGCCGAGGCACCGTACACCGGCAGGTACATCACAAAGGATGGGGACTCGGGGCTGGCCGTCGCCGGGGCATCACCCTGGTCCTGCACCAGCTGCAGCGGGCGGGTGATGACGATATCGCCCAGGTCCCGGGCTTTCTCTGCGGCGGCGCGGGCCACCGGAAGCTGGTAGATATCAAGGCCGATGGCGCGCAGGTTGGCACCCGCCAATGGCTCTATATAGATGATCGGCGCCAGCACCTCACCCGGGCCCTCCGGTCGGATGGCGTAGTCGACGGGCAGCTGAGCCGCCATCTCCTCCAGGTGTTTATCCAGATTGCTGCGCCGCACCAGTTGCACCCAGGCGATTCCCTGCAGGCCGGCCAGCTCGGAGGTGGCATTCAGGGCCCGCGTGTAAGCCAGGAACTCGGGGTACTCAACGCTCTCCGAACCCTGGAAAAAGCCCTGCAGTCCACGCATTACCACCGAATAGCTGTGCAGCTGCTTTTCGGCCACGGCAATCAGGCGTTGGGCCTCGGCACTGAAGGCTGCATTCAGCAGCGCCTGCTCTCGCTGCTGGTGCTGTTGCCAGGTGGCGATCGTCAGCGCAATACCCAGAAACAACACGAAGACGGATAGCAGTGCTGGCACCAGGTTGGCAAAGCGGTATTTTCTGGCAACTCTCATGTGTTTTGCCGCAATGCAGCGTGACTCTCGGTATCGACCTTCATACCGCCCATGTAAGCATGACGAAAATGGGCTCGCAATCACTCTTGGTGTTATTCATGCATTTCCCTCGCCGGTCACCGGTAGCCTGTTGTCGGTGGTGGGCAAAATCGGGTCAAGTCCCTACACACGCGTGAATATTTCTCCTCGCGGCACTTGACGCAGCAGGCACCGACAACGTTAAACTGCGGTTGCAGGTTTTCGAAAACACACAATCACTGCGCAATCCAACACACCGTGTTGGCAGGTTACCCCGGCGCCCCTCCGGAGCGCTGATAATAACGATTACGGAGCCTCACCATGCCGAGATATATGCACACACCCATCGCCGCCGCGTTGATCGCGGCCACGTCGATCCCCTTTGTTTCCGCAGTTCAGGCTCAGGGTCTGGCACTGGAGGAAGTCGTGGTCACCGCACAGCGTCGGGAAACGCTGCTGCAGGAAACCCCCATCGCGGTGACCGCCTTCAATGCCGAGCAGATAGCCGACCTCGGTATTTACAATGTCACGGACCTGAACGGACTGGTGCCGAACACCAACGTCCAGAAGCAGCCCTCCTCCAACTCCAACATGTCGATTTACATCCGGGGTGTGGGCAGCGGTGAAACCTCGCTGATGACCGACCCGAAAACGAGTTTCTACCTCGACGGCGTGTACATGAGCAAGACCGTCGGCGCGATCTTCGACATCGTTGACTTGCAGTCCATCGAAGTACTGC
The DNA here is from genome assembly GCF_963973825.1 of uncultured Haliea sp. Lineage (NCBI taxonomy): Bacteria > Pseudomonadati > Pseudomonadota > Gammaproteobacteria > Cellvibrionales > Halieaceae > Haliea > uncultured Haliea sp. The sequence continues at coordinate 74,209 of NZ_CAXBAE010000004.1, read as the reverse complement.
GCGGCCCACAGGGCACGCTCTTCGGTCGCAACAGCACCGGCGGCGCCGTCAACGTCACGACACGCAAACCCACCGGCGAACTGGGTGGGCGCGTGGAAGTGAGTGTCGGCAACGATGGTTATCGCCGCCTCACGGGTTCCGTTGACCTGCCGCAGATGGCCGACATGCTGTCGGTCAAGATCTCCGGCAGCAAGATGGAATACGACGGCTGGGCGACCAACGAGTTTCCCGGCGTTAACCCCGACCTGGCGAGTGAGGACAACTCCTCCTACCGCGTGGCGCTGCGCCTGGAACCCACCGACGGGTTGACCATCGATTACGCCTACGACGACACCGACAACACCGGGGTACCCACGCCGTTCCAGGTGACCAAGGTAAAGGACTCCATCTACGACGGTTTCACCACCACCCCCTTCCCCTACACCTTCCTCGGCGGTGAGATCTTCCAGCAGATGGCGGCCACGGTAGGCGACCCCACCAAGCGCCGGGAAACCTTCATGCTCGAGGGGTCCAGCGAAGAATGGCTGGAAGTGCAGGGCCACAACCTGACGGTTGCCTGGGAACTTGATCCCTTCACCCTCAAATATATCTACGCCAACCGCGACACCGACTCCGGCTATGACTCCACCGACCTCGACGGCGGGGCCTACACGATGCGCGACCTGCTGTACGGCGGCGGCGCAGAGATTCCCACTCAGGGCTTCCAGGCCGGCATTCCCGAAGGCTGGATCAAAATGGAAAGCCATGAATTCCAGCTGATCGGCGATGCCTTCAACGACCGCCTGCAGTACACGGTAGGCGTATTCCTGTTTGACGAAGAAGTGTATCAGGACAACCCGCAGAGCTTTGTGCTGCCCATCCAGTTCCTGGTAGACAGCGCAATCGGGCCGGCCTTTATCGGCGCCGGCTTCTGTAACGACTTCGGCACCGGACCGGTCTGCCAGGGCAGCCAGCGGCTACCCCTGCCTTTCCCGTTCCCGGGCGCCGATCCGAACCTGAACGGCTTCCAGGATTTCATCTACGGGCAGGAGTCGGAGTCGACCGCGGTTTACGGCCAGGCGACCTACTCCCTCACCGAGCAGCTGGATATCACCGCTGGCCTGCGCTACACCGAGGATGATCGCGAGGCGTTCCTGTTCAATGAAGGCCTGAACCACGTCAGCTTCGACGACCGGTTTACCAACGAGGACACCTGGGACAACATCAGCTACCTGCTGACAGCCAACTACTCGTTCAGCCCGGACATGAATGTCTATGCCACGTACTCCACCGGTTACAACGGGGGAGGCTTCAACAGCCGCGCGTCCAGCGCCACGGCCTGGGAAGAGCCCTACGAGGAAGAAACCCTCGACTCCTACGAGTTGGGGATGAAGTCCGACTGGCTGGATCGCCGCCTGCGGGTCAACGGCGCGGTGTTCTACAACAACTACAAGGACATGCAGATTGCCGTATTCGAAGCGGGCAGCGGCGGTGCATCCAGCCGCATCACCAACGCGGGTGAGGCGACCTACATGGGTCTTGAACTGGAGGTGATTGCGCTGCTCAGCGAGAACGTGTCCGTTGACCTGAACTACGGGTATCTGGATGCCGAATTCGATGAATACAACGCACGCAATCCGGTGACCAACCAGATCGAAAACATAAAGGATGTTGTCACTGTCACCCGAGCACCGGAGAACACCGCATCGCTTGGCCTGCAGTACTCCACCGCCAACACGGGGATGGGGCGGCTGAGCGCACGCCTGGATGTGTCCTACACCGACAGCATGGTATTCCACCCCTTCCAGAATCAGTTTGATTCCTCGGACGCCCGCACGCTGCTGAATGCGCGTGTCACGCTGGACGAGCTGACGATGGGCGAGAGCGGCGACCTGCGTCTTTCGGCCTGGGTGCGCAACCTGACGGATGAGGAATACCGGGAGTGGGGCATCGACTTCGGTACACTGGGATGGGCCGGCAACACCTGGGGCCAGCCACGCACCTTCGGTTTTGACGCGGTGTACTCCTTCTAAACGGTTTCTCTTCCTCCCGAGGGCCGGCAGCGATTCGCTACCGGCCCTTTTTTATGCCGCAATAAAAAGTTCTTGGTTTCGCCACGCAAGCGCCACATCACTGCAACACAGCCTCTCTACCCTCCTGCCTGGATAGCCGATGCACCCCTGCACCGGCAACAGGCCCCCGGCGGTTGTCGCCGGAGTGCCGCTCACTTCCCACAGCGCAGGTAGAGACAAACATGGAACACGATGAAGGCACCAGCAACCCGTCAAACAACCGTCCCTTTCGCGATGTACTCAAGGACTACGCCTCGCGTCGGCAGGTCCTGCGCGGCGGCCTTACGCTGGCCGCAGGCAGCTTTCTGGCGGGGCCCCTGTCGGCGGCCGCCAGCAGTGCCCCGGCCGCGCCAAGCCGTAAAATCGGCAGCCGGCTGATCGACTTCCAGCCCGTGCCGCTGGCCCAGGGCAACGGCCCCCTGCCGGCTATTTCTGCCGACTATGACTACCAGGTGCTGATCCCCTGGGGCACATCACTGACCCATAACGTGCCGGACTACAGCGGCGCTCCGGATGCAAGACCCGGCGCCGCGGAACAGGCTCAGCAAATCGGCATCGGCCACGATGGCATGTGGTTCTTCCCCTTCCGCCGCAGCAGCACGCGTGGCCTGTTGGCGATTAATCACGAGTTCGGCACCAACAGCACGGTACTCGGCAAAGCAGCTCCCGAGAGCCTGGCTGACGTCATGACCTCGCAACATGCCCATGGCATCTCCGTCGCGGAGATACGCAAAACCGGCCGCGGCTGGGAACTGGTGAAGGACAGCATGTACAACCGTCGTGTGCATGGCCGCACCCCGGTGGAATTCAGTGGCCCCGTGGCAGGCAGCGAGTACATCGGCCCCGAAGCCGGTGCGATGGGCACGCTCAACAACTGCGCCAACGGCTACACGCCCTGGGGTACGTACCTGACCTGTGAGGAAAATTTCAACGGCTACTTCGGAACCAGTGACCCGAACTGGGCACCGAGCGAAGAACAGGCGCGCTATGGCCTGAGTGCCAACGGTTTCGGCTACGGCTGGCACCTCTTCGACGAACGCTTCGACCTGGCCGGTGGCAGCCATCCGAACGAAGAGAACCGCTTTGGCTGGATCGTTGAGGTCGACCCTTTCAACCCCGACGCACTGCCGGTCAAACGGACGGCGATGGGGCGCTTCAAGCATGAAGGGGTGGCTCTGGTCGAGGGCCGGGGCGGCCGCGTTGTCGGTTACATGGGTGACGATGAGCGCTTCGACTATATCTACAAGTTCGTTTCTGCCGGCAACTGGCGCTTCATGCGTTCGCAGGGCCTGAGCCCGCTGGACAGCGGTACACTGTACGCCGCCAGGTTCAACGACGACGGCAGCGGCGAGTGGCTGGAGCTGAGCCTGCGCAACCCCGCCATCGCAGCGCGCTTCAGCTCTGAGGCAGAAGTACTGACCTACGCCAGAATTGCCGCTGACCTCGCCGGCGCCACGCCGATGGATCGCCCGGAGTGGACCTCGGTCGGTCGGGATGGCACTGTGTACTGCACACTGACCAACAATAGCCGTCGCGAGGAAGCGGATGCCGCCAACCCGCAGGCGCCGAATCCGGACGGTCACATCATTCGCTGGCGGGACAGCAACCGCCACGTCGGGCGCCGTTTCACCTGGGAGATATTCCTGCTTGCCTCATCAACACACGGTGGCGAGCGCAGCCTGGCCTCGCCCGATGGGCTCTGGGTTGACCCCGAAAACCGTGTTTTCATCCAGACCGATGGTGCACAGAAGGATGGCCTCAACGACCAGTTACTGGTCGCCAACGGCAATCAGTCCGGCGATGACATCGAGATCAAGCGCCTGCTCACTGGAGTCACCGACTGTGAAGTCACCGGCATAACCGTCACACCCAACCGACGCACGCTGTTCGTCAACCTGCAGCACCCCGGCAACGGCGACCCTGCCGTGACAAACTTCCCTGCTGCACAGGGCAGCGGCGCCATTCCCCGCGACTGTACGCTGGTCATCACCCGCAAGGACGGCGGCATCGTCGGGTCCTGACCCACTGTCGTTCCGGCCGCTGGAGGTGACTCCGGCGGCCTTTTCATTGGCGCAGTTGCATCGCCCGCTGTGGCACATCCAGTGCCTGCAGGATCTTCATCCGCAACTGGGCGTTATACGCTGGCCGGGCCTGCAGAAAACCCTGTACCGTGGCAATCGCCTCAGGCGTATGGTGGTACTGCAGTGTCGTGTTCAACCAGGCGGATGGAAAGAAGATGTCGCCGGTCACCTGGATGTCCTGCAACCATTCCAGGCTCGGCTCGATATAGCGCTCGGCATGCGCAGTCCGCAGGGGATGGTGCAGGTAGCCCAGCGCGTCCAGCACCCAGCTCTCTGTCGCCCGGTTGGCTGGGTCGGCAAGGCTGGCAAAAAACGCATCGCGCTCCGCGGCATCGGCGGACAGCGCGGGCGCCAGAAACGCCAGCCGACGGCGGTTGTCGGGGTTTTCGACCTGCGCCAGTTGCTGGGTAATGAGCGCGCTGGCGCGTTCGGGCATGGCCACGGCAAGGCGTTCGGCAAGGCGTATCCTGTCCCGCTCTGCCAGCACCAGACCGCTGATCGAGTCCTCTCCGCGCCAGACGGCGTGCAGACGCTGCAGGGTCTCCGGCTGCCGCGCCAGCTGCGTGAGGCTGTCGAACAGCAGGCGTGTGCGACCCGCATCCGTTGACTGCGCCAGCGCCTGCCACAGTATCGCTTCGAGGTCGGGTTGAATCCGCTCGCGCGCCGCGTCGGTCAGCAACACCTGCTGCAGCACAGCGAGCTGATCCAGCATCTGGTTCAACAGCAGCTGGTTCGGCTCGGCGACTACGCGCGCGAGCAGTTCGCGTGCATAGGCCTCGGGCGCAACCGCGCCACCCTGCAGCATCGCCTCAAACAGGTTGAGCAGCAGGCGCCCGCGCGCCACGGGAGACAACTGCGGCCAGCGCGCCATGTCCTCAAGCTGCGCCGCTTGCGGGCCATAAAACAGGTCAGCATCCTCTGCTTGCCGGCTGGCGGAGGGGAAGCCGGCACTGTGCACCCAGGTATCGCTCCAGGCCGCAAGATCCAGCGGGGTTTTGTGGTCGAGGATTGCCACCAGCGCCGGCCAGGTGGCATTGGCATAGGCAAAGCGCTCCAGATACTCCGCCAGGCCCTCGCGCAGCGCCTCGGCACCCAGCAGTGATTCGAGCTGGCGCATCATGATGGGCGCCTTGTGGTAGATGATGGGCCCATACATCTGCCCGGCCTCGTTGAGGTTGCCGAGCTGCTGCCGGATCGGGTTGGCCCCTGCCGTGCGGTCTACTGCGTAGGCGGCCGGGTAATGGCGCAGCAGAAAGTTCAGTTCGTGGTCGATCTCAGGGAACAGCGGGTTCACCATTTTGGCCGCCATAAAGTTGGCAAAGACCTCTTTGGTCCACACATCGTTGAACCAGCGCATGGTCACCAGATTACCGAACCACATGTGGGCAACCTCGTGCGCAATCAGGCTGGCGCGACGCAGGCGCTCGTCATCCGTCGGGTTTTCATCCAGCAAGAGCAGTTCAGCGCGGTAGGGAACCGCGCCGACATGCTCCATGCCGCCATACTGAAAAGCCGGGATCAGCGCAAAATCCAGTTTTTCGAAGGGAAACGCCACACCGGTGTAATTCTCCAGCCAGGCCACGGCCTCGCGGTGCTGGCGAAAGATATCGTCGAGATTGCGGGTCAGCTTTTCCGGGTCGGTTTCACGATGCAGCATCGTCATGCCCTGCCCACGCCACTCCCGGGTGACCGACTGGAAGCGGCCCGCAACAAAGCCGAACAGATAGGAGCTGATGGGCTCGCTTGCCGCGAAGCGGTGCACCCGCCTGCCGTCCGCTTCGCTGACCGACAGCCTTGGCGTGTTGGCAATCGCCTCCCAGGCGGCGGGCAGGTCAAGGCTGAGTTCCCAACTGGCCTTCAGGTCAGGCTGGTCAAACACCGGCAATGCTGTGCGCGCCCGGTCCGGCACAAACAGGGTATAGAGGTAATCCGGATTGCGGTTCAGGGCGCTGTCCCCTGCGGTGAACTGCAGCGTCACGTGATTCTCGCCGATGTGCAAGGTACTGGTCGGTAGCAGCACATGTTCAGCCTCGACGGCCGTGGGCAGGGCAGCACCGTTGACCTGCAGACTGTGCAGTGCCTCACTGGCGGCGCGGAAATCCAGCGCCAGGGGCTGCTCTACAGCAGCCAGGTTGAAGCGTATCTCCATACGCCCCGCAATCGCCTCCGAGGCAGCCTCGGGGACAGCCAGATGGACGAGGTAGCTGACGTCGGACACGCGCTGCGCGCGCTCCTCTGCCAGTGCCAGTGAGACCCCCGGCTCGACCGGAACGGGGTCCGGCGGTGCCGCAGTGCGGCTACAGGCGATCATGAACGAGACCAGGAAGATGGTGAAACAGAATTTTGACATGGTACCTCCAGTCGACCATTCTACCCTCCAGGGCGACCTGTAGTTAACCGCCGGTGTGTTTGCTGTTAACATAGGCCGCTGCCTGTCACAGGGATCCTCCCGTATGCTCTCCAGACTCGCCGCACCGCGCACGCGCGCCGCACTGCTGCTGATCGGCGCCACGCTTCTGGCCGGCTGTACCGACGGCCCCTGGAACAACCCCAACCCGGACAGCCCCCCGGGCCTTGTTACCTACCAGTCGGTGATGACGCCGCTGCCGCCCAAGCACCTGGACCCTGCACTGTCCTACGCGGCCGATGAGTCGCTGTTCCTGATGCAGATCTATGAACCCCCCATGGGCTACCATTACCTCAAGCGGCCCTATGAACTGCTGCCCCTGGGCGTCGAGGATTTCCCCGAGATTACCTATATCAACGCCGAGGGCGAGATTATTGACCCGCAGGCGGAGGACGTCGCCTACTCGGTTTATGAGTTGACCGTGCGCGCCGATGCCCGCTACCAGCCGCACCCGGCCTTTGCGCTGGACGACCGCGGCGCGCCGCGCTACCTGTTCAAGGACGCCAGCGAAAGCCGCCCGTATCGCCAGATCAGCGATTTTCCGGAGCTGGGTTCGCGGCCGGTGGCCGCCAACGACTACGTCTACGCCATCAAACGCCTCGCGGACCCGTTCAATGCCTCACCCATGCTCGGCTTCATGGCCCAGTACATTGTCGGCATGGAGGACTTCTCGGCGCGCCTGAAAGACGTGCCGAGGGACGGCTGGGTCAACCTGGACGACTACAGGATGGACGGCCTCGAAGTGGTTGACGACCGCACCTTCCGCATCACCATCAAGGGACGTTACCCCCAGTTCAGCTACTGGCTGGCAATGCACTTTTTCTCGCCGATCGCGCCAGAGGTGGACCGCTTTTTCCACAACCCGGGCTTTTTGGACCGCAACCTGACCCTGGACTGGTGGCCGGTGGGCAGCGGCCCGTTCATGATGGTGAAGAATGACCCGAACAGTGAAATCGTCCTGGAGCGCAACCCGAACTTCCGCGAGGACTACTTCCCCACCGAGGGCGCGCCGGGAGACGCCGAGCAGGGGCTGCTGGAGGATGCGGGCAAGCGTCTGCCGCTGATTGACCGGGCGGTGTTCCGCTTGGAGAAGGAGGTGCTGTCTCTGTGGACCAAGTTCCTGCAGGGCTACTACGACCGCTCGGGTGAAAGCCACGGCAACACCAACCGGGTGTTCGACCAGGCCTTCGTGGTCGGCCCGAATGGGGTGGAGCTGGGCGCGGAACTGGCCAGCCATGGCATCACGGTATCGCCGGATGTCAAACCGGCGATCTATTATTACGGTTTCAACATGCGCGACCCGGTGCTCGGCGGCTACACCGAGGAGCGCCGGAAACTGCGCCGTGCATTGCAGATTGCCTTCGATACCGAGGAATACCTCAAGATCTTCTACAAGGGCAACGGCATCCCGGCCCAGTCACCGATACCGCCAGGCATACCGGGTTTTGTCGAAGGCGAGGCCGGCATCAACCCCTACGTGTACGATTGGGTAGACGGCGCACCCAAGCGCAAGTCAATTGAGCACGCAAAACAGCTGCTGACCGAGGCCGGCTACCCGAACGGCCGCGATGCGCGCACCGGGGAGCCGCTGAAGATCTTCATTGACGTGCAGAGCCAGGCCATCTCCAGCACCAGCATGAACTGGATGGACCGCGCTTTCGGCCGCATTGGTGTGCAGGTCGAATACCGTCCGGCTGACTGGAACCGCACCCGCGAAAAACTGCTGACGGGCAACACACAGATTTTCTCCCACGGCTGGCTGGCCGACTACCCGGACCCGGAGAACTTCCTGTTTCTCCTCTACGGGCCGGAAAGTCCGCTGATCTGCAATTGCGATGGGGCCAACAATGCGAGTTACGAGCGCCCAGAATACGACGACCTGTTCCGCCAGATGCGCGTGCTTCCTGCCGGCGAGGAGAGGGATGCGCTGGTCGCGCGCATGGTCGACCTCTACCGCGAGGACGCCGTCTGGCTGTACGGCTTTTACCCGAAGGACATCTACCTGAATAACCCCTGGGTACACAACAACAAACGCCACGGCATTTCCAAGAACACCCTCAAGTACGTGCGCATTGACGATGACCTGCGCGAGCGCAAGCGCGAGGAGTGGAACCAGCCCGTGATCTGGCCGCTGTATGCCATGAGCGCGCTGCTGGTGGCATTGCTGCTTCCCGGCATTATCGCCTACCGCCGTCGCCTGCGCGCGACGGCCCGCCAGTAACAGGAGCGACCATGTTTGCCTATATCGTGCGCCGCCTGATCTATGCCATTCCGATTCTGGTGGGCGTCAATTTGCTCACCTTCACCCTGTTCTTCGTGGTCAACTCGCCCGATGACATGGCAGCGTCCCAACTCGGCGACAAATACGTCACCCCCGAGGCTATCGAGAACTGGAAGCAGAAAAATGGCTACGACAAACCCCTGTTCCTGAACCCGGACGCGGCGGGCGTGGCGCAGATTACCGATACCATTTTCTTCGACAAGTCCGTGCGGCTGTTCGCCTTTGACTTTGGCCGTTCGGAAAGCGGCCGGGACATCACCACGGATGTCGCCACTCGGATGTGGCCCAGCCTCGCCGTCGCCCTGCCCACCTTTCTGGTCGGCATTGGGGTCAACATCTGCGTGGCCCTGATGGTGGTCATGTTCCGCGGCACCCGGCTGGACCGCGGCGCCGTATTTGTTTTTGTCGCGCTGATGTCGATTTCCTACCTGTTCTACATTATCGGCGGGCAGTTCCTGGTGGCCAAAACCTGGCGACTGGTGCCGATATCCGGGTTTCACACGGAGGGCCAGGTATGGAAGTTCCTCATCCTCCCCGTGCTGGTAGGTGTGGTGGCCGGCATCGGCGCCGGCGCACGCTGGTACCGCACACTGTTCCTGGAGGAGGCGAACCAGGATTACGTGCGCACCGCCCGTGCCAAGGGTTGCAGCGAGCTGTCTATCCTCTTCCGGCATATCCTGCCCAACGCGCTGATCCCCATTCTCACCGGTGTGGTGGTACTGATTCCCTCACTCTTCATGGGCAGCCTGTTGATTGAATCGTTCTTTGGCATACCCGGCCTCGGCAGCTACATGCTGGATGCCATCAACTCGCAGGATTTTGCCATCGTGCGCAGCATGGTGTTTATCGGCTCAATCCTGTACATCATCGGCCTGCTGCTGACCGATATCTCCTATACCTGGGCCGATCCCCGGGTACGGCTGTCCTGAGGGCCCGGCAACGATGAAACCCGTTATCCTCTGGTCCGATGCGCTGATCTTCCTGCTGGTGATCTCACTGGCCCTGTTTTTCTGGCGCCTGCGACGTGACCCACAGACCCGGGAGCGCTGGGCTGAAGTCTTCAGCTCGCGCCTCGGCATGGTGGCGTTCACCGTAATCGCCGCCTACATCATGGTCGCCCTGCTCGACTCTCTGCATTTCCGGCGCGCGCTGGAGAACCCGGAGAGCCTCGCCACCGAAGAGGTGTTCTACGACAACAAGGTCACCAGCGTCTTCGATGTGCTCACTGGCGGCATGGGGGAACGTTTCGAGCGCACCTATTCCGCGCCTTTTGCACTGCTGTCCTTTGAGAAGGAAAATATCAAGGACGCGGACGGGCGCGACATCCGTGATTTCCCGCCCCTGCGTCATGCGGGACAGCACCTCAGTCACCCCGACGAACGCGCCGCCGACATACTGGGCAAGAGTGTCCGCGCGCTACTCTGGGGCCTGCTGCTCTGCGCGCTGGTGATCACGCCACAGTGGCTGCTGCTGCGTGGCAGTCGCTTCCCCTGGCTGGCGTCGTGGACGACACAGGCGGTCATTCTGTGCAGCGCCGTGTGGATGGTGAGCCTGAGTCGCCACTACCATATTCTCGGCACAGACCAGGGCGGCGCGGACGTGCTGTTCCAGTCACTCAAGGGTATTCGCACCGGTGTGCTGCTGGGCACCCTGGCCACGCTGGTCATGCTGCCGATCGCGGTCACGCTGGGGGTCATGGCCGGTTACTTCAAGGGTTGGGTTGACGATGTCGTGCAGTACCTCTACACCACCCTGAGCTCCATTCCCGGGATTCTGCTCATTGCCGCCTCCGTGCTGCTGTTTCAGGTCTACATTGACCTGAACCCGGATTTCTTTGCCGTGGGCATGGAAAAGGCGGATGCCAAGTTCATCGCCCTGTGCTTTATCCTGGGGGTAACGAGCTGGTCGACGCTGTGCCGGCTGATTCGTGCGGAAACCCTCAAGATCAGCCAGCTCGGCTACGTGCAGGCAGCGCACGCCTTCGGCGTCAGCCACACCCGAATCCTGGGCCGGCACGTGCTACCCAACGTCGTGCATATCATCCTTATCACGTTCGTACTCGACTTCAGTGCACTGGTCCTCGCGGAGGCCGTGCTGTCCTATATCGGCGTCGGCGTCGACCCTTCCATGGGCAGCTGGGGCAACATGATCAACGGGGCGCGGTCTGAGCTGTCGCGGGAGCCCACCATCTGGTGGACGCTCACCGGCGCGTTCTTTTTCATGTTTGTCCTGGTGCTGGCCGCCAACCTGTTTTCCGACCTGGTACGCGATGCCTTCGACCCGCGCACCAGCCTGCGGAGGGCAAGCGCATGAGCAGGGAACACCAAACGCAGCCTACAGCGGGCACCGTCTGCCTGCGGGTCCAGGACCTCACGGTCACCCTGGCCGAGACCGGCGAGGCGATCGTCAAGGGCATCAGCTTTGAGCTGCAGGCCGGCAAGGTGTTTGCGCTGGTCGGCGAATCCGGCAGCGGCAAGTCGGTCACGTCCCTGGCCGCGATGCGCCTGCTGCCGGATGCGCTGCGCATCAGCGGCGGCAGCGTGGAGGTGTCGGGGCAGGACCTGTTTGGCTTGTCCGAAGCGCGTATGCAGGAAGTCCGCGGGCGCCGTGTAGCGATGATCTTCCAGAACGCCATGAGTGCCCTGAACCCGGTGCAGACCGTCGGCAGGCAGGTTGCCGAAACCCTGCGGCTGCACACGCGCCTGCGGGGTGCGGCGCTGCGCGAGCGCGTGGTGTCGCTGTTCCAGGAAGTCGGCATTCCCGACCCCGAGCAGCGTTTCGACTTCTTCCCTCACCAACTGTCCGGTGGCCAGCAGCAGCGCGTCATGATCGCCATGGCCCTGGCCTGTGAGCCCGATGTACTGATCGCCGACGAGCCCACGACCGCTCTGGACGTCACCATCCAGCTGCAGGTGCTGAACCTGATACGCGAGCTCACACGCTCAAGGCAACTCGCAGTTCTGCTGATCACCCACGACATGGGTGTAGTCAAGAACACCGCCGACGACGTCGCGGTCATGTATCGCGGAGAGCTGATTGAACGCGCCAGCGTGGAGGATTTTTTCCACAACCCGAAGCAGGCTTACAGCCGGCGGCTGATCGACGCCCTGCCGGATCTCACGCATTTCCGTGAGGCGGCGACCGATTCGCCGCTGCTGGAGCTTGAGGATGTGAAGGTCTGGTTTCCCATTCGCCGCGGACTGCTGCAGCGGGTGGTCGACCACACCCGCGCCGTGGACGGGGTCTCCCTTGCCATCGGGCGCGGTGAAACCTATGCCCTGGTCGGTGAATCCGGCAGCGGCAAGTCCACGCTGGGGCGTGCGGTGCTCAACCTGGAGCCGATCGCGGGGGGTGAAATCCGCTTCCAGGGCGAGACCATCGGCGGCCTGGGGCGCGGCGCCATGCTGCCTTACCGGAAGCAGATACAGGTGATTTTCCAGAATCCGTTTTCGTCCATGAATCCGCGCATGACCGTAGGCGACATCATTGCCGAGGGCATGATCAGCCTGGGACTGGCGCTCTCACCGGAAGAGCGGAAGGCACGCATTCAGCGGCTACTGGAGCGGGTGCAGCTCGCTGCGGAGCACGCCCATCGCTACCCGCATGAATTTTCCGGCGGCCAGTTGCAACGCATCGCGATCGCCCGCGCCCTTGCGGTGAATCCGGAGTTGATCATCTGCGACGAGCCGACCAGCGCGCTGGACGTGTCAATTCGCGCCGAGGTGCTGGACCTGCTGGCAGAGCTGCAGCGGGAATTCGGTGTCTCTTACCTGTTCATCACACACGACCTCTCCATCGTTCCCGGTCTTGCCCACAAGGTGGGTGTGATGCAGCGAGGCAAACTGGTAGAACAGGGTACCGCAGAGCAGATTCTCACCGCCCCCGAGCACCCCTACACCCGGGCGCTGCTGGCCGCAGTGCCAAGGATCTGAGGGGCTGCCGCGGCGCAGCGCCCTACATCACGCCGTAGGCAATCATGGCGGCCGCCACTTTGTTGAACCCGGCGATATTGGCGCCCTTGAAGTAGTCCACGTGGCCGTCCGCCGCAGTGCCAAACTCAACGCACTGGTCGTGGATGCCGCGGATGATGGTGCGCAGATGCTGGTCGACCTCGGCCCGGCTCCATTGAAGCCGCAGGCTGTTCTGGCTCATCTCCAGGCCGGACACCGCCACTCCCCCGGCGTTAGCCGCCTTGCCCGGAGCGTGCAGCACATTCTTGGCCGCCTGAATCACCCGAATAGCCTCCGTCGTTGCCGGCATGTTGGCGCCCTCGGAGATGCCCCGGCAGCCATTTTCCACCAGCTGCTTGGCATCATCCGCAGTGATTTCATTCTGCGTGGCGCAGGGGAACGCCAGATCACAGGGCACTTTCCAGGGGCGCTCATCCGCGTGAAAGGTCGCACCGGAGAACTCTCTGGCGTACTCCTCGATGCGTCCGCGACGCCGGTTCTTCAGCTCCATGATCCACTGCAGTTTCTCGTGGGTCAGCCCCTCCGGGTCGTGGATGAAGCCACCCGAATCCGACATGGTGACCACCTTGCCACCCATGCCTATCAACTTTTCTGCACAGTAGGTGGCGACGTTACCGGCACCGGACAGCAGGCAGGTTTTACCCTCGATACTTTCCTTATGGTGGGAGAGCATTTCCTCCATCATGTACACGGCGCCGTAACCGGTCGCTTCCGCACGAATCCGGCTGCCGCCAAACTCCAGTGATTTTCCGGTCAGCACGCCCTCGAAGCGGTTCACAATGCGCTTGTACTGGCCGAACATGTAGCCCACCTCACGCCCTCCCACGCCGATGTCTCCGGCGGGCACATCGGTGTTGGGACCGATATGCTTGTAGAGCTCGGTCATGAATGCCTGACAGAAACGCATGATCTCGCGCTCGCTCTTGCCCTTGGGATCGAAGTCGGCGCCTCCCTTGCCGCCGCCCATGGGCAGGCCGGTCAGGCTGTTCTTGAACACCTGCTCGAACGCAAGAAACTTCAGTACCGACTGGTTGACCGAGGGGTGGAAGCGAATGCCGCCCTTGTAGGGGCCGATGGCATTGTTTTGCTGAACGCGAAAGCCGCGGTTGACGCAGATTTCGCCGTGATCGTTCTCCCAGACAACGCGGAAGGTGACAATGCGGTCCGGCTCCGCCATCCGCTCCAGGATTTTCAGCTCCTGATAAACGGGCTTGTCCGCAATATAGGGCACAATGTCCATGGCCACTTCGTGTACGGCCTGCGCGAATTCCGGCTCTCCCGGATTACGGCGCTCGATTTCCTCCATGAAACTCTGTAATGCGTCTGCGTGCTGTGCGTTCACTGTATTGGCTCCTGTGTGCGGTGCACGGGCGGTTATCGCGGCGGGTCGACCCGGGCCGCAGTGGACCCGTTCACCCGAAACCACCCGGCAATGGAATATCGGTCGCGGTTGGCCGGCAGCACTTCGTGGGGAAACTCCTCGCTGAGAAACACCACCACAGTGCCATGCAGCGGCTGTACCAGCAGCGCGGCGTCGTCGTCGGTGCCGGTAAACAGGCGTAGCTCCCCCCCATTGTCGCCCTGCCACCCCGGATTCAAATAGGCGACCACGGACAACACCCGGTTGGCCTCTCCGCGAAACGCGTCCACGTGCTTGCGGTAGAAATCCCCGGGGCGGTAATGCGCAAAATGACTTTCAAAGGAGAACAGGCCGAGTAACAGCTCCCGGTTCAGGAATTCACGCAGAGCCTCTGCCCACGCCAACCACGCCCGCCCGACAGATGACTCGCCGGTGATCCAGCAGATCGCATCGGTGCGCACGAAGCTGTTCAATGTGTGGTCGTTCTCGCGGCCAACACCGGCTGCGGTGAACCGTGCAGCGCTCATTGTGTGCAGGTGGTCCAGCAGGCCGCCGGCCAGCGTCAGCGGCAAGGCGCCCGGGGAGACGCTGTAGCCGCGGTCACGCAGGTCTCCGGCAATCCGCGCGAACAGTTGCGGGTCGACAAGCGGTGCGTCCTCAGCACTGTGGGTGGCCAGGGCGCTCAACGGCCGCGCTGCTCCAGACGCTGCTGAAACTCCGCCATGATCAACATGTACAGTTCCTTGCCCAGATAGGCATCCTCAACGTCGTGCTCAATGCTGGGGTTATCATTCACTTCCATGACGTAGACCTGCTGTCCCTTCTGTTTGATATCTACGCCGTACAGCCCCTTGCCGACCACACGCGATGCCTTCAGCGCCGCGTCCAGCACCACTTTGGGCACCTCGAAGGTGGGCAGGGTTTCGAATCCGCCTGAGGAAAAGCGTTTCGCGCCGTGGTTGTAGATCTGCCAGTGGTCCCGCGCCATGTGGTAACGGCAGGCGTAGATGGCCCGTCCCGCCAGCACTCCCACACGCCAGTCGAAATCGGTGTACATGTACTCCTGTACCAGCACCAGCGCGGTATTACTGAGTAATTCCCGCAGTCGGTGGGCCAGTTCCTCCCGGTTCGCGACCTTGTATATGCCCTTGGAGAAGGCGCCCTCGGGCAACTTCAGAATGCAGGGATAGCTGAACTGGGCTTCGATCTCATCGAGCTCAGCTTCCGACGTGCCAATGACCGTGCGCGTTTTCAGGGAGGGCACCCGGTGATAGCTGAATGCGTCGTGCAGGAACACCTTGTTACAGCAGCGTAGAATCGATGCCGAGTCATCGATCACCACCAGGCCCTCACGCTCGGCCTTGCGCGCCAGGCGATAGGTATGGTGGTCAATTGCCGTCGTCTCGCGGATAAACAGCGCATCGTACTGCGCGATCTGCCCGGCCTGTTGTGCGGTGATGGTTTCCGCGTGCATGCCCAGCTTTGCCGCGGCCTTGATAAAGCGCTTGATCGCCTCTGCATCGCTGGGCGGAATGGCCTCCTCCGGGTTGACCAGAATTGCCAGATCCCAGCGCAGAGGCTTGCGATTCGAAGAGGTACGCCACACCTGCTCGGTAAAGGTCTTCAGGCGCTGCTGGAACAGGCCGCGCTCGACGTCGGTAAGATGTGTGTACCCGTGGCGGCGCACCGTCAGGCGGGGACTGCCGTTCTCCAGCGCCAGACGAAACCGCAGTATCGGTGCCGGGTAGCGCTCAAACAGATTGCGCACGGACTTGCGCCAGCGCTCGTCCTCGGTCCAGCCAAAATAGGCGAGAAACTCCCGCGTCTCGCCTTCCTGCAGGGAGGCCGCGTCAAATGCGGTCAGGTTGACGTCGTCATCCGGCCCCAGTGTCAGGTCGCGCAAATCGTTGATCGCGCTGACGCTGGGTAGCACCTTGTGCTGGCGCGCTTCCGCCAGCAGGGAACAATAATATCCCCGGCTCAGGTAGTACTCGGTGTCGCACAGGTTGATGAGACGGGTCTTGGGTTCGTTGCGCTTGGGGAAGTCGACCAGATAGCGCTCAAAGGAGACCACTTCCAGCTCATCCGAGGCCAGGGCGAAATCGTCTTCATCGACGACAATAATGGTTTTATACATAGCCCATCCCCCTCATGCGAGGCTTGCAAGATCTTCTTTACGAAAGGCGCGCAGCTGCGCCAGGTTGTCCGCGGCGACGTGCTGCACCCAGTCGGGGTTGGCGATCAGCGCCCGGCCTACCGCCACCAAATCGAACTCACCCGCATCCAGCCGCCGCAACAACTCGTCCAGGCTGGCGGGTTCCGCTTCCCGGAACGTGGTTTCACCGGGTTTGGGTATGAAATCCGCGTTGAGGCCGACACTGCCCACGGTAATCGTCGGCTTGCCGGTGAGCTTGCGGGTCCAGCCGGCCAGGTTGAGCGCGGAGCCTGCGAACTCCGGCTCCCAGAAGCGGCGCGTGGAACAGTGAAAGATATCCACGCCTGCCGCGGTCAACGGCGCCAGGAACTCATCGAGCTCGGCGGGGCTATCGACCAGCCGTGCGCTGAAATCCTGCTGTTTCCACTGTGAGAAGCGGAAAATGATCGGGAAGCCGGCCCCGACAGCACGGCGCACCGCCTGAATGACATCTACCGCAAAGCGGGAGCGCTTGGCCAGGCTGCCACCGTAGGCATCCTGGCGCTGATTGGTACCCTCCCAGAAGAACTGGTCGATCAGGTACCCGTGAGCACCGTGCAGTTCCACGGCATCGAAACCGCAGGCCCTGGCGTCCGCGGCAGCCCGTGCGAACGCGGCAACCACATCGTCGATGTCCTGCTGCGTCATCGCATGCCGGTTCACCCTGCCCGGGACATTCATGCCTGAAGGCGTGTAGCCCGGCACATCGCCCTCGGGCATCACCCCGGCACTGCGCATGCCACCCACGTGCCACAGTTGCGGCGCGACTTTCCCACCCTCGGCGTGTACGGCCTCGGCAACCCGCCGCCAGCCCGCCAGGGACGCCTCACCGTGGAAATACGGCACATCCGGGTAGCCGTTGGCCGCGAGATGGCCCACACAGGTACCCTCGGTAATAATCAGGCCGGTACCGCCCTCGGCACGACGACGGTAGTACTCCACCACCGCGTCCCCCGGGACATTTCCCGGGGAAAAATTGCGGGTCATCGGTGCCATCACGACCCGGTTACGCAGCGCGAGCCCACCAAGGTTGACGGGTTGCAGAAGGGGGTTGGTCGCAGGCATACGGGCTCCGGAGGGGATTAAAACCTGCGCGGCAGCGTATACCAGCCGATTGCCCAACACCAGCCGCGAAAAAGCAAATATGGCGGCCCTCGCGGCAACCCGAAGCTCCACGGCAAGCCATGGAAAAGACCTGTCGAGGGGACTGTCAATCTGCGCAGAGCCCGCCTGCGTACACAGAACACAGACCCAGACGGCGGAACAATGCGCGAACTCTACTGGCTACAGAACGACCTGCGCCTGCAGGATAACCCGGGGCTCATGGCCCACACCGCAGCCTCAGAGCTCCTGCTGGTCTACATCTGGCAGGAGCCCCGGCCGTGGTGCAATCTGCGCGGCCTTGGCAAACAGCGCCAGCGCGTCACCCTTGAGCACCTGCAGGACCTTCGGGAACAGCTCGGACTGCTCGGACAGGACTTACTGGTACTCCGCGGCCAGCCGGAGACCCTACTGCCTGAGCTGGTGCGTCAGTGGCGCATTGACCGGGTCGGGACCAGCCGTTGCGCCGGCGTGTATGAGGAACAGCAGCTGGAGCGCCTACGCCAGCGCCTGTCGATTCCGTTGCAGGTGCACAGTGGCAACACCCTGTTTCGGCGCCAGCAGCTGCCCTTTGCCCTGGAAGACCTGCCCCTGCAGTTCACGCCGTTTCGCAGGGCGGTCGAGTCGCTGGCCATTGATCACCCTCTGGAAGCCCCCGGACACCTGCCGCCCCCACCGGCGGGCCTGACCTTCGCACCGCTGCCTGCTGCACCCATTGCGCCGCACACCGCCCTGCCGCTGCGCGGTGGCAGCCGTGCCGGACAGCGCAGATTGCAGCAGTTCACGTTCGGAGAGCAGGCGCTTGCGCACTACAAGGAGACCCGCAACTGCCTGGATCCACTGACCGGTTCCAGTACTCTCTCCCCCTGGCTGGCCGGCGGCGCGCTCTCTCCGCGGGAAGTCGCGCACACCGTGTACCGTTTCGAGGCCGAGCTGGGGGCCAACGCGTCCACGCACTGGCTCGTGTTTGAGCTGCTCTGGCGTGAGTTTTTTCACTGGCGCGCCCTGCAAGACCGACATCGGCTGTTTCGCTTCGAGGGGCTTGGAACCGGGCGCAACAACCGCTTCTGCACCTTCGATCCAAGAGCCTTTGCCCGCTGGTGTCAGGGAGATACCGACTTCCCGCTGGTCAACGCATTGCAGCGCCAGCTGCTGGCGACCGGCTGGATGAGCAACCGCGGTCGGCAGATCAGTGCCAGCTGCCTGATCCACGAGCTGGGGCTGGACTGGCGCTACGGCGCCGCGTTTTTTGAGAAACACCTCATCGACTACGATGTGGGCAGCAACTATGGCAACTGGCAGTACATCGCCGGCGTTGGCTGCGACCCGCGCGGCGGGCGCCGCTTCAATCAGGCCAAGCAGGCGGCGGAACACGACCCGGAGGGGCTGTTTACGACCAAATGGGGCGGACAGCGGCCAAAGCAGCCACTGTACGTGACCGATGCCGCGGACTGGCCGCTGATGCCAGACACCCCGGAGGCCGACCGTGGGCCGGACTGAACGCCCCAGCAAACTGTGCCCGGTGTGTGCGAGGCCGTTCCAGTGGCGGGCGCGCTGGCGTCTCAATTGGGAACAGGTCCGCTACTGCTCCCGACGCTGCGCAAGCCGGCGCAACAGCGTCAGCCGGGTGGACCCACCAGCTGCTGCAGAGCCTGGTCGGCCCAGACGACGATAGCCTCGCGATCGGCGGCGCTGCGCTTGCGCCAGTTTGCGGTGATCAGGCCCATGCGCGGGTTCTCCGACAATGCCTCCAGGTGCCGGTCGATAAAACGCCAGTACAGCGCGTTGTAGGGGCAGGCGCCTTCTCCGGTCATGCGTGACGGTGAGTAGCGACACTCCCTGCAATGGTCGCCCTGGCGCTGGATGTATTTGCCGCTGGCCGCATAGGGCTTGCTGGCCATGACACCCCCGTCGGCATGCAGGGCCATACCCAGGGTATTGGGCAGCTCCACCCATTCAAAGGCATCCACATACACGGCCAGATACCATTCGCACACCGCCTTCACATCCAGGCCCGCCAGCAGGGCGAAGTTGCCAATGACCATCAGGCGCTGGATGTGGTGGGCATAGCCGAGATCAAGGCTCTGGCTCACGGCGCGCTGCAGACAACGCAGGTCGGTTTCAGCATTCCAGAAAAACGCCGGCAACGGCATCCGGGCGTCCAGGCCATTACCTTCGGCGTAGTCCGGCATCAGCAGCCAGTACACGCCTCGCACATATTCGCGCCATCCGAGAATCTGGCGGATGAAGCCCTCTGCAGCAGAGAGGCTGCAGTGGCCGTCGTGCCATGCCTGTTCCACATCGCGACACAGCTCCAGCGGCTCCAGCAGGCCGATATTCAGGTACATGGAAATCTTGCTGTGAAACAGCCAGGGCGACGCCTCTGTCAGCCCATCCTGATACCTACCGAAATCGGGCAACGCGTGCCGCAAAAACCAGTCGAACTCGCTACGGGCCTCTGTGGCCGTGCAGGCGTAGTTGAACTGCTGCAGATCGCCGGGATTGCTGGGAAAAGCCTCTGCCACCTCGGCGAGCACCTCGCGGGTCAGGGCAGACTGTTGAAGCCTGCGGCGTTGCGGGATCTCGCGCTGCTGGCGCCAGCCAACGCGGTTTTCCTGATCGTAGTTCCAGCGACCACCCGCGGGTTGCCCATCCGTTTCCAGCAATACGCCGTAGCGGCGCCGCATGTCACGGTAGAAGTATTCCATCCGCAGCTGCTTGCGGCCCTGCGCCCATGCACGAAACTCGCCATGACTGGCCAGAAACCGGCTGTCTTCCAGCATTTCCAGCTCGATACCCAGCGCCTGCGGCCACCCGGCCATGGCCAAGCGCAGCCGGTACTCACCGGGCTCGCAGACCCGCACAGTTGCGCAGGGGTGGCGCTCCATCACCTGCGCCAGCGCCACCTGCAGGGAGGGCACGCCGTCCGCGAGGCGAATGTAGTGCACCTGAAAACCGCGCGCCCGCAGCTCCTCGGCAAAATGCCGCATCGCAGAGAAAATCAGCGCGATCTTGTGCCGGTTGTGTGGCACGTAACTCGCTTCCTCAGCGACTTCCGCCAGCAACAACAGATCCTCCCCGGGATCAGCGCTGGCGATAGCGGGGTTGGCGAGGGACAGCTGGTCTCCCAGCACGAGAACAAGGCGCGATGCAGGCATGCACACAATACGCACCCGGGTGGCGCACGGACCACGCCCGGATGCGCTCCGGGGCTATTCCTGCAGAATCAATGTCTCCCCAATCTGCTGGGCGGCGATATCCGCTTCGCAGTAGGGGAAGCGCACCCACTGTTTGTTCGCATAGAGCTCGGTCTGGTCGGCAAAGTGCGGCGATTCGGGATTGGTGGACTGCGAGGGAACCAGGATCACATCGGCAATGGGGCACTCCGAATCGTCCCAGGTTACCGCCTGGATATAGGAATTGCCGCTGCCCGGATTGACATAGCCGGTGTCGCGCAAGGCCGCACTGATGGCCCCATACACGCCCATGGTGCCCGAGCCACCGTGGATAGGCACACGCACACCGTTGCGTTCCAGTACCTGCACCTCGCCCCAGGGCGCGTCCAGCGGCACACCGGCCGCTGCCAGCCTCTCGCCCGCCACGGCCAGTGCATTGACCACCCGCGCGCTGTTGGCCGGTACGCCCAGGTCAATGCCGGATGGCGTGTTAAGCGGATCCTCCGGATTGAAATCCACTGCCCAGAACTCGTCACTCTGTACAATGTTCTGGAACCTGTTGCCGAGTTCATCGCTGATCTCTTTCCAGAACTCGGTGAAAATCTGTGCACCCCGGCTGTCCACGTTGACCCGGCGATCCCAGCCGGCAAGGACGTTGCAGGCCTGCAGGACCGGCGCGGCAGCCTCAGTGGCGCAAATGGCCAGCACGTCATCCAGCACGACCTCCGCACCATAAACGCGGTTTGCGTACATCAGGCCCTTGAGGGTCTCCAGGTTGAACAGCGGCTCCGAATCCAGACCATCGGTGGCCTGCTTGCGCTCCTCCACCATGATGTGGCCAATGCGGGTGCGCAGGAACTGTTGCTGCCGCTCATACCCGACTGGCCCCATGATGACCGGGAAGCCCTCCAGGGGATTGTTGGCATCGGACAGCCAGTAACTGTTGTTGCTGTTGCCTACGTAGTCTGTGGTCAGCAGCTGCGGCAGGCTGGAGCCACCGTACAGGTTGCTGCCCGGTGGGGCTTCGGGGTCCGTACCCCACTCGCAGGCCGGATCGGAGCCGTCCAGCGACAGGATGACGTTGGTGGTCGCAGCCGCCAGCAGGGGCCCGACCACACCGTTGATACAGCGATCGAGCTGGGCCTGGGTGACAAAGGGCACCGCTGACAGCTCGCCGTAGAACGCCTGGCCCGCCCGGTCAGCCGCCAGTTCATGGAACACCGGATTACCGATGCTCTGGAGGGCATCAACGTACTCTTCGATTGAGCCCGCCTGCCCCTTGGTGATCCACTGTTCTATACCGCGAATCCCGGTGAGGATATTGGCATCGCGAAACGCTAGTACAGAGCCGTTGAACATCGGCCAGCCGTCCAACAGCGACGCCACCCCCTTCAGGTTAACCACCGGGCCATAGTGCGACACATAGAAGACCTGCTCACGATCCTGCAGGCTGCCATCAGGCTGGCGCACCTGGATGGTCACGGTCTGCGGTACGATGTCTCGCCATTCACCGTCGTAGTCATACTGCAGCGGGTTGTCGGGGTTGAGCTTCAGTTCGTAGAGACTGAAGCGGTTGGCCAGTGACACCGTATGCGTCCATGCCACGTCCCGGTTGAAACCAATACCGATAAAGGGGAAGCCGTGCAGTGCAGCACCGGCGACATCGTACACCCCCGGCAGCGTCAGATGAGCCTGATACCAGGCACCGCTGCCGAACCAGGGTTGGTGCGGATTTCCCAACAACATGCCCTTGCCACTGCGGGTGGCATCGCGACCCAGGGCCAAACCGTTGCTGCCGCGGTCAATATCGCGCAGCGCTACGGCGGCATCCTGCAGCGCGCGCACGGCATCGTCCAGCGCATCAGGGGCGGGTGCGGCACCTTCATCAGGGCCTGTGGTGGCCAGAATCGCGCGCCGGAACAAACCCTGCTCCGAGCTGCCACGCAGCGCCTCTCGGCGCAGGAACAGGAACAGGTCCACACTGTCGATGGGGTATACCCAGTCGGCGTTGCGACAGCCATAATCGCCTTCGGGCAGGTTATCGAGACCGGTTTCTTCCAGGTAGCGATTCATGCCCCGGCTGTAGCCCTCGGCGAGATCACGGGCAAACTGTGGCAGGGCCGAGACAAACTCCTCGGCGAAAGCGTCCTTGTCACCGTTGAGAAAGCGAAACAGGAAGTCCGATTCGACATTGCCCATCTCTTCCCCCATGAGCTCTGCTGAGCGGCCGGCGGCAAAGACAATTTCACGCATCGCTACGCAGTAGTTATCCTGCGCGTAGGCGTAACCGAAGCCGTAGCCCAGGCTGCCCCAATCCTCTGCACGGATGTGCGGTATGCCATACTCAGTGCGGCGGATTTCAGCAGAATAGGTGAGTTCCGGTTCAGGTGGCGGAGGCGGTGGCGCAATCTGGTCGCTGGAGTCGGAACAGGCAGCCAGCACAATGCACAGGGACGCCGCGAGAACAGTACGTGAGGGCATGCAAAACCTCTTATTATGGGTTGAGATTACGCGCTAACGGCGTCGCCGGGTGGCTGTGAGCATAACACTAATGTACGCTAGTTTCGCGCACACCGACGCTCAAATTTCGGGGCGTAACAGGGACAGGAGCGCACCGCATGAACACTTTCAGCACCGATCGCGCGATCTGCGTATCCCGCCTGTTTGACGGCGAGCGCTGGCATGAAGACAGTGCCCTGCTGCTCGCGGGAGAGCGCATCGTCAACCGTGTGCCGATTGCCAGCCTGCCCCCCGAGCTGCCCCGCGAGACCGTACCCGATGGCATGCTGGTGCCCGGCTTTGTCGACCTTCAGGTCAACGGCGGTGGCGGCGTGCAGTTCAACAACGCGCCCACCGTGGACAGCCTGCTGCAGATAGCCACGAGCCATCGCCGCTACGGCACCACCGCCGTGCTGCCCACCCTGCTCAGTGACGCGCCCGACGTTCTGCGCGCAGGCGCCGACGCGGTGCGCACCGTTCAGGCGGGCGACAACCCCGCTGCAGCGAGCGTACTCGGGCTGCACATCGAGGGGCCCTTTTTCGCCGCAACGCGGCGCGGTACGCATCGCGGCGATCGCCTGCGGCGCTGCATGCAGGCGGATATCGACTGGCTGTGCAGCCTGTCAGACCTGCGCTGCCTGCTCACCGTCGCACCCGAAATCATGGCCCCGGGGCAAATCCGCACATTGTGCGAGGCCGGTGTAACCGTGTTCGCCGGCCACAGCGATGCCGGTTACGAGGTGGTGCAGGCAGCACGGCGCGAAGGACTCAGCGGTTTCACCCACCTGTTCAATGCCATGAGTCCACTGCTGGCACGGGAACCCGGCGTCACCGGAGCGGCGCTGGAAAGCCTCACGGACTGGCTGGGCATCATTGCCGATGGTCATCACGTGCACCCGGCCAGCATCCGCCTCGCACAGCGCTGCGCCGGGCCCGGTCGCCTGTTCCTGGTCAGCGATGCCATGGCGACCGTGGGTAGCGAACAGCGCTGGTTCACGCTGTATGGGGAGCGCATCGAGGAGCATGAAGGCAGACTGGTCAACGCGGAAGGCGCCCTTGCCGGCAGCGCCATCGGCCTTGTGGACGCGGTACGCTACTGTCACCAGGTTGTCGGGCTGACACTGGATGAGTGCCTGCGCATGGCGTCATGCTACCCGGCGCAACTGCTGGGCGATGCCTCGCGGGGTCACCTCACCGCGGGCGCCCGGGCGGACATCGCCCTTCTGGACGATACGCTTGCGGTGAGCGCCACCTGGCTCGGTGGCGTGCGCCAGGATCACGCCCCCAGCCCCTAGGCTGTGCCAGTGTGCCGAGCCATCAGCGCGCCCACATCGACACGTGCACCCAGCCGATGTGCCAGCATGAACAAACCGCCCAGCTTGCGGTGGAAGTAAATGGCGTCCGTCGGCGGCGCCTGCCAGAAATCTCGAAACCCGGTGACAGACTGGCCCAGTTCCATCAGCCGTGCCGGCATGTCCGACGCGCCAAAATCATAGGCACCGGGGTGCCGCAGCGGCTCCAACGCCAGCAAGAGCATGTCCAGCACCAGCTCGCGGTACTGCGAACCGGGGTCACCCATGGCGTAGCCGACGCGCTGTGCCGCACGCGCCAGCCCTTCCCGGTCCTCCGCCATGGCCGCCGCTGCCAGCTTGCCGTAATCCCGCACGAAACCGGCGCGAAAGCGCCGCGTAGCGCCGAAGTCGAGCAGCACGATCGCGCCGTCGCTGTCGCGGTACCGGTAATTGGCAAAATTCGGGTCCGTCTGCACCAGACGCAGGGAAAAAAGTTCCGTCAGCAGCAGCTCGAGCAGCGCCGTCATCACCCGGTCGCGTTCCGCTGCGGGCTGTAGCGCCAGGGTCTCGATGGGCTCGCCCGCTACATAGGTCATGGCCAGAACCGTGCGCCGCGTCAGGTCGGGCAGCACTTCAGGCAGCACAAACCTGGTGTCCTCAGCCAGCGCGTCGCGAAACCGCTGCAGGAATTTCGCCTCGCGGAGGTAATCCGCCTCTTCCCGCAACTGCACACGCACGTCGGCCAACAGCGGCTCAACGTCCAGATGCCGCGGCAGCAGGCCCGACACCCGCAGCAGGCTGGCGATGTTGTCGACATCACTCTCGATACTGTCCGCCACACCGGGATACTGGATCTTCAGCACTGCCGGGCGGCCATCTGGCGCCCGGATACGGTGTACCTGACCGATGGAGGCAGCCGCCAGCGGTTGCCACTGGAAATCGTACAGAGCAGGATCCCAGCGCTTGCCGTAGGCACCGTGCAAGGCCGCCTCCAGCTGTGAGCGTGGCATGGCATCGGCGTCCGCGCGCAGGCGTGCAAGAATCTCGGCGAGCTCCCGGGGCAGAAAGTCCCCGGTATCCATGGACAGGATCTGCCCCAGCTTCATGGCGGCGCCGCGCATGCGCGACAGCTCGCGGGTCACGCGACGCGCGTTGCCCGGGGTCAGCAGCATGTCGCGCATTTTGGGCCGCTTGCCGGCGCGCAGCTGCCGCTCACCCTCCGCCAGCATGCCACCGGCCACACCGCCGGCAAGCCGCGCCATGCCCGCCAGACGCCGCAGGCGACCTGCCGGAACCGGGCGTTCCTTGTCGCGCTCCGCCATCAGCCTGCAGCCCGCCAGCGCGCAATGTGCCCGGCGGCCAGGTCGTGCCCGTTGAACTGCGCATCGAGCACCGCGATGAACGTGAATACGCCTGTGAGCTTGCGGGCAATGAGGGCGAAATCACGGGAGGGCGTGGCAAAATCCAGCGAGGCGGCAGAACTGGCGGCGCGTTTTCCCGCGCGGCGCAGCAACTGGGAGCGGCCCCAGCAATAATCACCGTCCGCGTTGAGGTACTCCGCGGGCAGCTGTGCAGGGGGCCGCAGGGGCTCGAGCAAGGCAAAACAGAAATCGGTGAACGTATCGCGGGCATAGGCGCTGCTGCCCGCATTCAGGCACCCCAGGCCCACCAGGCTTGCGAGCAGCGCAGTGCGGTCCTGCTCCAGGCCCGCGGCAATGGCCCCCCCGAGGTGTTGCAGAAACGCGGCCTCGCATTCGAGTGTCGAGCCAAAATCCAGCAACACCAGCTGGTCGCTGCGCGGCCCGCTGCGGATCAGGTAGTTGCCGAAGTTCGGATCCGTCTGCAGCAGGCCCCAGGCGTAGAGTTCGCGAAAAAACAGATCCAGCATGGCGCGCCCCAGCGCATTGCGTCGGCGCTGCGACAGTTCACCGATCGCAGTATCCGTGACCAGGTGCCCTTCGATATATTCCAGCGCCAGTACGTCTGCTGCGCAGTAGCGCGGGTGGCGACGCGGCACATGGTAGCGGCAGGCGTTCGCAGCCGCAGGCGCACCCTGCACGTGCTGGGCCATCGCATCGCCGAGGCGCGCCTCGCGATCGTAGTCGATTTCATGGTGCAGGTGCAGCCGCATTGCCTCCAGCCAATCGTCCAGTTGACGCCCGGCAGGCAGCCAGCGCGCCAGCACCAGCATGCGCACGACCGTATCGAAATCGCTGTCGATCACATCGCGCAGGCCCGGATACTGCACCTTGAGGCAAATACGCTCGCCCGTCGCCCGTACCGTGGCCCGGTGCACCTGCGCCAGCGAGGCGGCGGCGAGGGCTTCCTGTTCCACATCGAGCTCGTCAAGGCGGGCACCGAGGCTCGTGTGCAGTGCGGGGCCAATCTCGGACCAGGGTAGCGGCTGGGTGGCGGCATTGAGTTCCTGCAGGGCTTCGGTCAGGGCACGCGGCAGAAAGTGCTCGCCGAGCAGTGCGAACATCTGCCCGATTTTCACGTAAGTGCCCTTCAGGCGACCCAACTCGGCGACGAAGCGACGGGCCTCGCGGCGCAGGAACTCCGAGTCTCCCGCATCCGGCTGCTGCTCCCCACCGGCACGCAGCCGGGTAAGCGCGCCATCCAGGGCGAACGCACCGCCGGCGCGCAAGCCGGCCAGCGACATGGACAGACCGCGACCCAGGCCGCCGCTGCGCAGAGATGACATTGGCTTGCGTTTACCCATGGGCCTGATACGCAACGATGTCGCCCCCGGACTGACGTGAGGCCGGGCAGAAGCCAGACAGGCCGGATTCAGCGATCAAGCAGCAGCCGCGCGAGCCTTTTCCGGTGATGCTGGGCATCGCCGAAGGCCTGTTGCACCCACTGCGCGCGGCGCACATAGAGCTGCGCGTCGCACTCCCAGGTAAAGCCCATGCCGCCGTGGAACTGCACCGCTCGATCGCCGGCATATTTGAGTGTTTCTGTTGCCTGCGCCTTCGCCATGCGACAGGCGATTTCCGCCTCCTCATCCAGCGGTCCATCACCGACCAGGGTGGCCGCGTGGTAGACGAACGATCGGGTGGCATCCAATGCCATGAGAATCTCGACACAGGGGTGCTTGAGCGCCTGATAGGAGCCTATCAGCTTGCCGAACTGTGTACGGGTCTTGAGGTACTCCACCGTTGTGTCCAGACAGCTGGCGGCGCTGCCGCCGGCTTCTGCAGCCAACAACAACCCCCCCAGAAGACGCACGTCCCGCAGCGCGCGGGCAACGTCGGGGCCGCGCAGCACCGCATCCCCTGCAACCTGTACGCCACTGAAGTCGATGGTCTGGGCGCGACGCGTGGCATCGATCAATACGTGGTTGCGCCGCGCTTCCGGCGCAACGGCCGCTGCCGGCACCACCGCCAACACGGGCTCTCCCTGCTCCTGTGCCACGACCACCAACCACGCCGCGGCGGCGGCTTCCATCACCTGCTGCTTGACCCCACGCAGCACGCCATCGCTGCCCAGTTCACAGCGGATCTGCTCAGTGCCCCAGTCGGCGTTATCCAGCAAGGCGATGGTGGCAGGCGCTCCGGCGGCAATCGCCGCCAGCACAGCGCTGCAGTCACGTCCCGCGCTGGCGCGCAACAAGAGCTGGCCCGCCAGCAGCGTAGCCAGCAGGGGGCCGCCCAGCAGGGACCGCCCCAGCGCCTCGCACACGGGAACCGCCACCGACACGCCCAGCCCTGAACCGCCTACAGCTTCTGGCAGAGCCATCCCCGGCCAGCCCATGTCGACCATCTCGCCCCAGACCGCAGGATCGTAGCCGAGGTCTGATTCCAGCAAGTCCCGCACGCGTTCCAGCGGTGACCTGTCGGCACAGAAACCCCGGGCCACATCCAGGATCATCGCCTGGTCATCAGTGAAATCCAGCGCTGTAT
This sequence comes from uncultured Haliea sp., assembly GCF_963973825.1. NCBI lineage: Bacteria > Pseudomonadati > Pseudomonadota > Gammaproteobacteria > Cellvibrionales > Halieaceae > Haliea > uncultured Haliea sp. The sequence goes on along the minus strand of NZ_CAXBAE010000004.1, from coordinate 45,891 downwards.
TCCCAATCACCGACACCGTTCTCTCCTTACTTGGGCAAACCCAGGATGTGCTCTGCAATGATATTGGCCTGCACCTGGCTGGTGCCGCCGCCGATGGTGGCGGAAAAACTGTTCAGATAGGCCCGCTGCCAGAAGCCGCCCTGGCGCGCCGCCGCGTCGCCCACATACAGGCCACCGTCCGCGCCCTGCAGGTTGATGGCCATCTGGCGCATGCGCCGGGTGCTCTCGGTGAAACGCAGCTTGTTCGAGAGTGGCAGCGAGAAGGGGTAGTCCGTGGTCAGGGCCGGTATAGCGGCACGCCGGTCACACAGTACCACCGCTTTTTCCTCCATGATCATTTGTACAAGCTGGTCGCGCACCGCAGGGTCCTGCAGTGCGGGTTCGCCGTCGCGCTCGACGTCCGCCAGTTCGGCAATCATGTCGTCGATCGCGATGCGCACAAAGGCCAGGCCACCCGCCGCACCGGCTTCCGCGCCGCGCTCGTATTGCAGCGTGCGCATGGCGATTTTCCAGCCCTGCCCCTCCTCCCCCATCAGACAGCTGGCGGGGATGCGCGCATCGGTGAAAAAGGTTTCGGTAAACCCGTATTCCCCGGTGAGCTTGCGTATCGGCCGCGGGTCGATTCCCGGCACCTGCATCGGCGCCAGGAAGAACGACAGGCCATCGTACTTGCGCTCCGCCTGCGGATTGGTACGCGCGAGCAGGATCATGTATTTCGCGAAGTTGCCCATGGTGGTCCAGATTTTGGTGCCATTGAGCACGTATTCATCACCTTCGCGCCGGGCCCGCAATTGCGCACTGCCGAGGTCGGAACCGTGGTCCGGCTCGGAAAACCCCTGGCACCAGATGTCCTCGCCCGAGAGAATGCCTTTCAGGTAGCGCGCTTTCTCGGCTTCCGTACCGATGTCGTTGATCAGCGGCCCGGCCCAGCCCAGGCCGATCACGTTGAAGCAGATGGGAACGCCATGGCGACGCATCTCCTGATCGGCGATGGACTGGTAGACGGGATCCACGCCCTGCCCGCCGTATTGCCGCGGCCAGGCCATGCCCAGATACCCCGCCGACCACACCTTGTGCTGCCACTCACGGAGGAAGTCCAGCTGCTGCTCGCTGCCGACCTCCATAAAGGATTGCGGCAGCAGGAACCCGGGATCCGCCGGGCGGTTGGCCTGCATCCACGCCCCCACCTGTTGCCGAAACTCTGCCTTTTCCCGATCACTCACCTGACTCACAGCGTACTCCTCGTCAACAGTAGGCACTCAAACCACATCGGGCAGCACCAGGGGCTCAGCCTGGGCATTCGCACGCTGGAAGCCCGGGCGCGCCATCAGCCGCTGCAGATAGTCTGCCGTGGCGGGTTTGTAATACTTGTCCAGGTGCAGCATCTGGCCCAGATACAGTGCATAGCCGATGGCGATATCCGCCACGGTAAAGCGCTCCGCCACCAGGTACGCCTGGCGTTCGAGGCACTCATCCAGGCGCCGCAGGCGGGCCCGAAACCACTTCGCGTAGTCATCCGCTACCGCGCGCTTGGCCGGATCCGGTTCGAAAAAGTAGTAGCGCAGGGCAATGGTCTGGGGAAACGTGAGCGTGGCATCGCTGTGGTGCAGCCAGTTCAGGTAGGCGCCGTAGTCGGGGTGTTCCGGGCGCAGGCCCAGGCCCCGATCTTCGTAGCGGTCTACCAGATACTGGCAAATCCCCACCGACTCCGTCATCACGGTATCACCATCGACAAAATAGGGCACCGTGCCCAGGCTGTTCACTTTGAGGTAATCCGGCTGCATCACCCGCGGAGGGAACGGCAGCACCTCCAGCTCATAGTCCAGGCCCAGCTCTTCCAGCGTCCACAGGGGACGCAATGAGCGGGCGCCACCGCAGTGCCATAACTTCATATCAGACTCCGTACTGGCGCGCCGCCAGGTCACGCATGATCTCTTCCGAGCCGCCGCCTATCGCGTTGACCCGAACCTCGCGGTAAATCCGCTCGACGCGACTGCCGCGCATGTAGCCAATGCCACCGAGTATCTGCATCGCCTCGCGGGCACAGAACTCCACCGTCTCACTGGCCTGCACCTTGAGCAGGGCAATATCGCCCGGGTTCGCGGTGCCCGCTTCAATCGTCTCAAAGCACAAGCGTATGTACGCCTGGGTGGCGTTGATCTTCTGCTTCATCTGCGCGATCTTGTGGCGAATGACCTGGTGATCCGCCAGGCGCTTGCCGAAGGTACGGCGTTCGCGGGCCCAGGCCACTGCCTCTTCCAGGCAAACACGCGCCATCGCTTCCATGCCGGCGGCCATCGCCATGCGTTCGCCGTTGAAATTGGTCATGATCACCCAGAAACCCTGGTTTTCCGGCCCGATCAGCTGGTCTGCGGGCACCCGCACATTGTCAAAATACAGGGTTGCCGTGTCCGATGCCCACCAGCCCTGCTTGCGGCTCAGCGGGGTGCGACTGAAGCCCTCTGCGTTTGTGGGAATCAGCAGCATGGAGACGCCCTTGCCGCCCTCGCCGCCCGTGCGCACCGCGGTGGACACCCAGTCGGCGCGCATGCCCCCGGTAATATAGGTTTTGGAGCCGTTGACCACGTAGACGTCGCCGTCGCGCACCGCGGTTGTGGTGAGGCTGGCCACATCGGAGCCGCCTCCGGGCTCAGTAATCCCCAGGGCGATATGCTTCTCGCCGGCCAACACCGGCGGAGCCACCCGCTGTTTCATGTCTTCGGAGCCCCAGTGGATCACCGGCGGCAGGCCGATACCGTGCACCATGAGACTGGCGGGGATACCGCCGGCCCCGATACGCGCCAGTTCCTCCTGGGTGATCCACGCGTGCCAGCTGTCGATGCCCTCACTGGTGCCCCCATAGGCTTCCGGATAGCCCAGCCCCAGTAACCCCACAGCCGCGGCCTTGGGCCAGAGCGCTGCCGGAATCTCGCCCGCCTCGTCCCAATCATCGGCAAACGGCATGATTTCGGTGTCGATAAAACGGCGCAGCTGCGTACGCCAGGCTTCGTGCTCCTCGGTGCACCAGGGGTTGGGTAATCGTGCACTGTCAAAATCCAGGGACATCGGTCCTCTCCGGGCGGTGATTTCAGGCGAGCCGGTATAGTACGGTAAGCCTCGCCGGGATGCATGCCCTGCAGGCGGCACCGCCCCCGGGCAGGCACCATCGCCGTTCCGCTAGGAGACCAGTGCGAGGACCTCCTGGAGCTCCGGATGCGCAGCGCCGATCTCGCGCAGTTCACGACGCGCACGCTGCGCCAGGGTCGCAGGGGCGCGGTCACCCAGGGCCAACACCTCTGCCCGCAGCAGCCAGTCCTCAGGCCGGGCATCGAGTGCCCTGACCACCGGGGCCTGATCAGCACCCAGCGCCAGCGTCGCCACCGCGTGGTAGGCCGCCTCCAGTTCGGCATCGGGCGTTGCGCACGGGGAACGCGCACTGCTGACGGGCTGGTAGAGCGGGTACTTGGCGCGGTCCGCGCTGCCACCAAACACCGAGCAGATTGCTCCGCCCACCGCCATGTCGTAGCGCCCCCATGCCGGCTCGAACAGCACTTCACCCTGCAGGTCGGTCACCGTGCAGTCGCTGAAGCTGAGCAGCAGATTGCGGTGTTCCTGCCGCAGCACATCCTGCAGGTATCCGCGCACGGTGATGCCCGACAGAAACTCCAGGCAAACCGGCTCCCCAATGCGTATGTTGTGCGCCTTCAGCTCATCCACCGAGTACTCGGACAGACAACGGGTAAAGTCCTTCAGCTTGCCAATCGGCGAGCCAAAGCCTTCGGCGTGCGTTGTCGTGCCGTGTCCATAGATCTCCGCGCCCCGGAAAGCGATCTGGGTCGGCCCCACACACTGCATATACACCGCCTTGCCAACCGCATCACAGAACACCGACGTGAAGCAGCCACTCACCTGAACACCCGTGTCATATTCCGCCGTACACACGGTGCCGGCGGCAATCGCCTGACGCAGCGCCGCTGCGCCGCCTACGCGATACGCCATGGTCGCGGCGAACTCTTCCAGCACCTGGCTCAGATGCCGACAGCTGCGGGTGACGTACAGCCGTGGCTGCTCCCGGGTGATGTCATAGGGTTGCGACACCGCGTCCACCGTAAGCGGCAGTTTGCGCACCCGCAGGTCGTCCAGGCAATGGCGGCTCTCGCCCAGGGAGGACAGCAGTCCGGCCCCGAACAGGCGGTAATCCGCGACATCACCGACCAGGCCATACTCCACCGTCCACCAGTGCAGGCGTGCCAGCAGGGCTGCCTCGGAGGGCGCTTCTTCGACCGCCTGCAGCGCGTTCAGCGTTTGCTCCGCGGCGGCGATGCGTTGCGGCTCCACGCCCGGTGTTTCCTTGAGTATCGAGAGCTCACGAATCGCTTCGTACTGTGCGTGATCGCGCCGGGAGGCGATGGCCCGCATGCCGATTTCGCCAAAACGCTGCAGGAATTCAGCGTAGTCGACATCCACGATAAAGGGTGCGTGCCCGGCCGCCTCATGCACGATATCCGGCGCCGGGGTATAGACAACGTGTTCAACACTGCGCATATCCAGTGCGATCACCAGTACCCGCAGCGCCTGGAACTCCATGAAGATGGCCGGCGGAATAAAGCCGTCGACCACAACGGCGCGCCAGCCCAACTGCGCGAGGCAGGCGTTCATCTCGTCGATTGAGGGAATATGATCCAGTGCGATGCCGGTGCGGGCGAGACCCTCCAGATACACCGGATGCGCAGTGTCGCGCAGCTGCCGCACCAGGTGCCGCATGATAAATCGCCAGAGCGCCTGGTCCTGCGCCGTGTACTGCTGCTGGTAATTCTGGACCTCCACAAAGGGCCGCAGGTGTGTCGGCAGGCTGGCGACCACCTCCTCCTGTGTCATGCAGCACTCTCCGGGCGTTCTGTGCCGTCCGGGGTCGGAGCCATCGCCTGCAATTGCAGATCCAGTCGGTCGAGCAGGTTGAACAGTGTGTCCCGCTCCCTGGCTTGCAGGGGAGCCAGCAACGCCTCTTCCCAGGCCAGCGCCTCCGGTTCGATACGACGAAACATCGCCAGGCCAGACTCACTGAGGCGCAGCAGTGATGCCCGGCTGTCGCGGTCACAACTGCGACGCCGTAGCAGACTGCGCTCGGCGAGGCCGGCGACCGCCCGCGAGACCTGCACCTTGTCCAGCGTCGTGAGTTCCGTGACCTGCCGTGCCTGCAACTCACCGTATTCGGCGAGTGTGACCAGCACTCGCCACTGGGGAATGCTCAGGCCAAAGCGGTCACTGTAGATACGCGACAGGGAAACACTGATTTTGCGCGCCAGGCTGTTGCAGCGGTAAGGCAGGAATCGCGCGAGGGAAAGAGAATTCGGCATAGGGCACCTGCAGGCAGAGACAGGCCCTGAGTATACGCCCGGGGAAAGTGGTTTCCAATGCAACCAAATTCCCCACGACCACCCGCCTGCTACTTGCGATAGTCCAGCGGCGGTTCGCGATCACCCAACAGCGGACGATAGCTGAAATCCTCGCCCCGACGCTGCTCGAATTCGCTGCGTGCCGCACGCACAAGCTGCGGTTGCTGGAACAGGTCCGCAGCAGTGAGCGCGAGGGTTTTGGCCGCCACCATCATACCCTTGACGCCGATATCAGTGCCGCCCGCGGCAATCGCCTGCCAGGTGTGGGGCGCAGTACCCGGCACCCAGGTCGCCGCACGCATCTCACTTGTCGGCACCACCCAGCTCACGTCTCCCACATCCGTCGAGCCCATACTGCGCGAGGGTGCGAAGGGCTCTATGCGTGCCGCGGCGGCAGCCAGATCTGCCTCGCTCTGGGCCAGCGACTCCGCCAGCGTGTTGGCGAACGCCAGATCGCGCGCACTGTACTGAACACCCCCGACCTGCGACAGGCGCTCGTGCATGGTCCTCGCCAGGGTTTCGTTGGGCAGCACGCTGTGGTTGCCGTGAATCACCTCGTAGCTCACCTCGGTGCCGGTACCCAGCGCGGCGCCTTCAGCCGTTGCGACCAGCCGTTCCCAGAGCGCTTCCAGGGTTGCCGCCTCGGGATGACGCAGGTAGTAGAAAGACTCGGCAAAGTCCGGCACCACGTTCGGCGCCGAGCCACCACTGGTGATCACGTAGTGCATGCGCACTTCCTGCGGCATGTGTTCACGCAACATGTTGGCCATGACATTCATCGCCTCCACGCCATCCAGCGCAGAGCGCCCGCGCTCCGGGGCCACGGCGGCATGCGAGGACACGCCGCGAAAACGGAACTTGGCAGACTTGTTGGCCAGCGTCGTCGCGGGATTGGATTGATTGCGGTCAGACGGGTGCCACACCAGCACTGAATCCACGTCCTCAAACAGGCCGGCTCGTACCATGTATACCTTGCCGGAGCCGCCCTCTTCCGCCGGCGTGCCGTACAGCCGAAGGGTGCCACTTACGCCGTTTTCCTCCATCCAGTGACGCACGGCGACCGCCGCGGCTACCGAGCCAGCACCGAACAGGTGGTGGCCGCAGGCGTGACCGCTGTGTTTCTCCGTTGCGGGCTCCCTTACCGGTGCTGCGGTCTGGGAAATACCGGGCAACGCATCGAATTCAGCCAGGAGACCGATGACCGGGGCGCCGCTGCCGTAGCTGGCAACAAAGGCCGTGGGCAGTCCGGCCACGCCGGTCTCAATGCTGAACCCCGCGCGGGCCAGCGTGTCCTGCAGCAGGGCGCTACTCTCGTTCTCCAGGTAGCCAAGCTCGGCCTTGTCCCAGAGGGACAGTGCCAGCTCGGCGTAGTGCGGCTGCTCGCGATCGAGCCTGAGGAGCATACTCTCCTCGTTGCCGCCCTGTGCTGCACTGGCCATCAGGACTGTGGTGAGCGCCGCAATCGCGGTGAATCTGTGCATGGTATCTGCCTCCGTGAGCTGAAGCGGGGATTTCGCCACCTTACCATCGCAGGCGACACAATGCCTGATATGCTTGCAGGCTGAAGGGTCCTGAGCAAGGTTTGTGGATGTGGTAAACCTCAGATTGTGGGCGGCAGCCCTGAATGGAATGCCCGGTGTGACCACTGAGCAATGGGCGCAGCTGGACCCCGTGGCGCGGTGGCTGCTGGCCTGCAGGGCATCCGTGCTGTTCATGACACTGACCGCGGCCATGCTCGGCGGGTTACTGGCCTGGCGTGCCGGCCGTTTCGACCCGCTCTTCTGGCTCGCCTGCGCAACCGGCCTGTTATTCGCACATGCCAGCAACAACCTGCTCAACGACTACACCGATTCCCGCAGGGGCATTGACCGCGGCAATTACTACCGCAATCAGTACGGTGTGCACGTGCTGGAAGACGGCCTGATGAGCGAGGCACAATTCTGGCGCTATTTCGCGTTCACCGCCGGTGTGGCGCTGGCGCTGGGCCTCTGGCTGGTGAGCGAACGCAGCGGGCCGACACTGGCGTTATTGCTGGCCGGCGCCTTCTTTGTGCTGTTCTACACCTGGCCGTTGAAAACTATCGGCCTCGGAGAACCCGCCGTGCTTCTGGTGTGGGGGCCACTGATGGTAGGGGGCACCTACTTCGTGGTTTCCGGCGCATGGAGCAACGAGGTGGCATGGCTCAGCCTGGTATTCGCCCTGGGGCCCACTACCGTGCTGTTCGGCAAACACATCGACAAGCTCGGCGCCGACCGTGCCAAGGGCGTTCACACCCTGCCGGTATTATTGGGCGAAAAGCGCGCGCGAGGAACTACCGCTGCCCTGCTGCTGGCGCAATACGCGCTGACGCTGGCGCTGGTCCTGACGCAGACATTTGGCTGGCCGCTATTGCTGGTTTTTGCCAGCGTCCCCGCCCTGCAGAAAACGTTGCGGGCGCTGCGTACAAGCAAGCCCGAGAGCCGGCCGCCAGCCTATTCTGCGACGCTCTGGCCACTCTGGTTCTCCGCAGCCTGTTTCCGTCACACGCGTCAGTTCACGCCGTTGTTCCTCGCCGGCGTGCTTCTCGATACGCTGCTATAAAAAAAGGGAGCCACCTGACGGTGACTCCCCGGGACTCCCACCAGGGGTAGCGGGAGTTGACCTCGCTAGCGCAGGGTAGCGGCGACGCGCTCGGCGCCAACCTGGCTCACAGCCTCGGCAAACGCTGAGGCGTGACAGGCGCGGTTGTTGGCGGCCTGGCGCAGGCCACCAGCGGCACGGTAATCGGCAGAACCGCAGACTTCGCGAGCAGCCGCGCTGATCCGCTGATGCAGCACTTGCTGACCCTGCGCGGTATCCAGATTGAGGTCGCTGAGCTCAACCCGCACACTGGCGGCTTCCATTCCCTTGGCCAGTACCAGCGTGTCTTCGTGCGCGGTGGCAGCAGTGGCTGCAAGGGCTACTGTGCTGCATGCACCGAAAGCGAGTGTGGCGATGTACTTTTTGATTGATGGTTGCATGGTCGTTCTCCTGGCCAAATGTGGCGTTGTTGTTGGTTTGAGGACCCGCTAGGTGGTGTCCCGCGCTGTCCATGGAACACAGATTAGAGGCCCCGTGCGCCTGCCGACAGGGGCTTTCGATGAGTTGCAGGGGGCCAGCGATGAAATGCATCAATCCAGCGACGAATGGCTTGCGTAATCGACTCTTCACACGCACCGCCGCTTGGCTTTCGAGCGTAGCCACAGGATAATGCCACCCCATGCGATACCGCGGACAACAGGACTACGACCACCGCCAGCCGCCCCGAATCGGCGTACTGGTCACCAACCTTGGAACACCCGATGCCCCTGAAAAGGGAGCACTTCGCCGCTACCTGAAGGAGTTCTTGTCCGACCCGAGGGTGGTGGAGGTACCGCGCCTGCTCTGGCTATGCATCCTGCACGGTATCATCCTGAACATTCGACCCGCGCGCTCCGCAAAGGCCTACCGCACGGTATGGACCGAGCAAGGCTCGCCGCTGCTGCTGCACACCCGTGAGCAGGCCAGTGCATTGCGCAAGGCGCTGCAGAAAACCTACGGCGACTCTGTGCAGGTGGAGTTCGCCATGCGCTATGGCTCTCACCCCCTGTCGGAGCAGCTGCAATCGCTCTTTGATCGCGGCGTACAGAGGCTCGTGGTGCTGCCGCTCTACCCGCAATACAGCGGCCCGACTACCGGCTCCACCTTTGACGCCCTGGCGGCCGACTTCCGTCAGCGCCGCTGGCTGCCTGAACTACGCTTCGTCGCCCAGTACCACGACCACCCCGCCTATATCAGCGCACTGGCCGCCAGCGTGCGCGCACACTGGCAGGCGCACGGTCGCGCCGACCGCCTGATCATGTCCTACCACGGCGAACCTGAGCGCTACCTGCACAACGGGGACCCCTATCACTGCCACTGCCACAAGACCAGCCGCCTGCTGGCGGAGGCGCTGGGGCTGGACGCCGATGACTACCTGACCTGCTTTCAATCGCGCTTCGGCCGCGAACCCTGGCTCAAGCCCTACACGGACGACACCCTGCGAGGCTTGCCTGCACAGGGTGTGACGTCCGTGCAGGTCATCTGCCCGGGGTTCTCGGCAGACTGCCTGGAAACCATCGAGGAAATCGGTGTGGAAAACCGCGGCTACTTTATGGAAGCCGGCGGTGAACGCTACGAGTATATTCCCTGCCTGAACAGCGAACCGGTACACATCGAGGCGCTCACCACACTGGTAGAGGAGCAGATGCAGGGCTGGTCAGCAAAACCCTTCGACGCAGAGGCTACCCAGGCCCGCGCCAGGGCGCTGGGCGCGTGACAGGCCGCGTTGACTACAGCCAGCGCCGCACCCGGGCGCGATAGGCGGGGTAGTCCTCGGGAAAGAGGTCCTGTAGCAATGCCTCTTCGGGCCGTATGTAGCGCCACTCGACAATCGCCATGAACAATGGCGGAACCAGCAACGCCAAGCTGGATCCCACCGTCACCGCGACCCCAAGCAGAATGGCCGCCATGCCCAGATACATGGGGTTGCGTGTGAAACGGTAGACGCCGGTGGTGACCAGCGCCGACACATTGCGGAAGGGAATCAGGTCAGTGCCGGCGCGTTTGAACAGGCCCCCTGCCACCACAAGCATGGCGAGGCCAGCGAGCAGGATAGCCCCGCCCAGCAACTGGCTGGCCTGACTGGTGAAGCGGGGACCCGGGTAGAATTCATTGAAGGCAAAAATGGCGCAAACCCCGAACACCATCCACATGGGCGGATAGATAATGCGTTTGACCATGGTCCTCTCCTTTCCTCTGATCAGGCGCCGTGCATGTGCACGCCGGCGGGCTCCAGCCCGCCTATCGCGTAGGCCAGTATAATCCCGGCAAGGAAGGCCAGAGTCAATTTACCGCGATCGTGGCTGTGAAAATGCACCTCGGGTAGCAGATCGCTCAGGGCAATGCAGATGAAGGCGCCGGCAGAAAACGCCAGCGCACCCGCCACGGCGTGATGACGGGCATCCCCGAGCAGGTCCACCCCGAAGAAAAACAGCAGCGCGCCCAGGGGGCAGAGCAGCGCAAACCCGAGATTGGCCAGCGAACGGGAGCGCCGGCTCCAACCGCCCGCCTCCATAATGGTGGTGATGGACATGGCATCCAGCGGTTTGTGCAGAAGGATAGCCAGAAACACACCGACGCCGAGCAGCCCCGCACTGCGCCCGACCTCGCCCTGCATCACCGCTCCCAGGGCAACGCCATCGATCAGCGTGTGCACGCCCAGACCAAGCGCGAGCCCAATCCAGCTCAGGCGGTGTGCAGCGGGAACCGCCTGCGCGGGCACCAGCGCTGTGGGCACGGTAGCTGCCCCGCCGTGGTGCTCGTGGCCGTGCGCGTGGCTGTGGTCATGATCATGGTGCTCATGTTCTTCCTCACTGAAGTCGTGCTGATGAAAATGAAACATGCGCAGCAAAAGGAGCATGGTGATGAGGCCGATCATCAACCACCAGACCGATGCATCCGCGCCATACTCGCGCGGCTGCAGGGCGATACTGTGGGGCAGCAGGTGATAGAACGCGACACCCAGCATCAACCCCGAGACAAAACTCATCACCAGCTGCGTCCGGGTGTGGGTCATCCTCACCCAGTTTGGCAGCAGACCACCGGCCAGTGACAGCAGCGCGATGGCGATACAGTACGCAACCAACAGCAGTTCGGGTGTCAGGCTCATGGGTTTTCGCGGCCTCCAGCGGCGCTAGCACAGCACCAGGTTGTCGCGGTGAATCAGCTCTTCATCACCTTGATAACCCAGTAACGGCGCTATTTCGGCAGACGGTCTGCCCATAATGCGCCGCGCTTCGTCCGCGCTGTAGTTCACCAGGCCGCGCGCCACTTCACGCCCCTGCTGGTCAACGCATAGCACCATATCACCGCGTTCAAACTGGCCCGTCACGGCGCACACCCCTACGGGCAGCAGGCTACGACCGGACTCCTTGAGCACACGCACCGCACCGGCATCCAGTTCCAGGCTGCCGGGGATGCGCACCATGCCCGCCAACCATTGCTTGCGGGCGTTTTCCGATTGCCTGCCGGAGCGCAGCCAGGTGCCCAGCGCGCTGCCCGCCGCTACCTGAGCGACAACGTCGGGGTGGCGGCCGCTGGCAATGACCGTTTCGGTCCCCGAACGCGCTGCAAGGCGCGCCGCGCGCAGCTTGGTGATCATACCACCGCGGCCCAGTGCCCCACCTTCCCCCGCCATCCGGTCCAGCGCTTCATCGTGCACATCGCGCGTATCCACCAGCACCGCGAAGGGGTTGAGGCGGGGGTCTTCCTCGTACAGGCCCTGCTGGTCTGTGAGCAGCAGCAGGGCATCGGCATCGATCAGGTTGGCCACCAGGGCGGCCAGCGTGTCGTTGTCGCCAAAGCGGATTTCATCGGTGACCACGGTATCGTTTTCGTTGATGACGGGCACCACACCGAGGCGCAACAAGGTGGTCAGCGTACTGCGGGCGTTCAGGTAGCGATCGCGCGCGGTAATGTCGTCGTGCCCCAACAGCACCTGTGCCGAAACAATATCGTAACCGCGAAACGCGGTTTCATAGCTCTGGATCAGCGAGGACTGGCCCACGGCCGCGGCCGCCTGCAGCTCGTGCAGGCGGGTGGGACGCCTCGGCCAGCCCAACCGTACCAGGCCGGCTGCGACCGCGCCGCTGGAAACCAGCACCACCTCTGCGCCGCGCTCCCGCAGCGCCGCAATCTGGGCAACCAGGCTGCCAATCATCGCCGCATCCAGACCGCGGCCATCGTTGGTCAGCAGCGCGCTACCCACCTTGATGACCCAGCGCCGGCTGGCGGCAATTGTGTCGCGATCCGGTTCAGCCATCAGTGCACATATTCCACTTCAACATCGTTGCTGTCGTCGTCGCTGGCGTCATCCTCCGGCTGCCGGCGGTGACGGGCACGCAGGGCTTCAATGCGTTCGCGCGCTTCCTGCTGCATCCGCGACTGCTGCTCCGCCTCTGCTTCGGCCACCTCCGGGTCGGCGAGCTCCAGCGCCTTCTGTTCCTCCAGCGCCACCATCAGATCCTGACACAGGCGCTTGGTGCCTGCGCCGCTGATGGCTGCCGTCTCGTAGACCGGCCCCTGCCAATCCAGCGCCTCGAGCAAGGCCGCGCGACGGGCAGCGAGCTCATCCTCGGGGACCAGATCCACCTTGTTCAGCACCAGCCAGCGTTGGCGGGCGGCGAGCGTGGGACTGAACCGCTCCAGCTCCCGCACGATTGCGAGGGCCGCATCCGCAGGCTCACTGTCGTCTACCGGTGCCATATCCACCAGGTGCAGGAGAATCCGGTTCCGCGTCAGGTGCTTGAGAAAGCGGATACCCAGCCCCGCGCCATCGGAGGCACCCTCGATCAGGCCGGGGATGTCCGCGACGACAAAACTGCGGTGGGCGTCCACCTTGACCACACCCAGATTCGGCACCAGTGTGGTGAACGGGTAGTCGGCCACTTTCGGACGCGCCGCGGAGATCGCCCTGATCAGCGTGGATTTGCCGGCGTTCGGCAAACCCAGCAGCCCCACATCGGCAAGGACCTTGAGTTCCAGCTTCAGGGAGCGCTGCTCACCTTCGGTGCCGGGGCTGGTTTGCCGCGGCGCACGGTTGGTGCTGGATTTGTAGCGCGCATTGCCGAGTCCGTGCCAGCCGCCTTGGGCCACGACCAGGCGCTCACCGTGCGCCGCCAGGTCGCCGAGCACCTCGGCGCTGTCTTCATCAATGATGGTCGTGCCAACCGGGACCCGGAGAATGAGGTCTTCCCCGCTCTTGCCGGTGCAGTTGCGACTGCGGCCGGATTCGCCGTTCTCGGCCCGGTAGCTGCGCACAAAACGGTAGTCAACCATGGTGTTCAGGTTTGCGTCCGCCTCCATGATGACACTGCCGCCATCGCCACCGTCGCCCCCATCAGGGCCGCCGCGCGGCACAAACTTTTCCCTGCGGAAGCTCAGGCAGCCGTTACCGCCATTGCCCGCAAACACTTTGATGCTTGCTTCGTCTACAAATTTCATGGTTTGGCCGTTGCGCCCCGTGCCGGAGCGCGTTCGCCTCTGCGAACGTCAGTTACTCTAAAAAAAAAGCCCCGTCAGTTGACGAGGCTTCTGTCTATCCGGCCAGCTGGTCCGCCTGATCAGGCGCTCACCACCTGCACGTATTTCCGGTTCTTCGGGCCTCGGGTCACAAACTCCACCCGCCCTTCCGCGGTCGCGAACAGCGTGTGGTCGCGGCCACAGCGCACATTGGCGCCGGGGTGGAAACGGGTGCCACGCTGGCGAATCAGGATATTGCCTGCCTGCACCAGCTGACCACCAAAGCGCTTGACGCCAAGGCGTTTGCTTTCGGAATCGCGACCGTTACGAGTACTGCCGCCTGCTTTCTTGTGTGCCATAGTCGCTAGCCTCCGTTACGCCGTGATAGCAGTGATTTTCACTTCGGTGAACCACTGACGGTGGCCAGTTTCTTTCCGATAGTGCTTCCGGCGGTTGAATTTGACGATTTTAACCTTCTTGTGGCGACCGTGGCTGACCACTTCGGCCGTCACCTTGCCACCCGCTACCAGCGGAGTACCAATCTTGACCTGCTCGCCGCCGACCATCAATACCCGGTCGAATTCGACCGTGCCACCGGTGGCCACTTCGATTTTCTCCAGCTTCAGGGTCTCCCCCTCCACCACGCGATGCTGCTTGCCACCGCTCTCAATAACTGCGTACATTGTGTTCTCCGTTCAGTTAGCCTGCTCGCGACAAAAAATAACCCTGGATTATCGAGGGGGCAGAGCCAGGCACTAACAGTGCTCATGGTTCCGCGGCATACGCACAGGGCGCAACTGTCGCGGAGGGCGGCGATTTTACTCAACTCAACCCCCTCGGGCAAGGATTATTTGCCCCCTCTGCCGGCGTGCCGGGGGCCGCCGCCAAAGGCGCCAAGCTTGACACCCCCTCCCGACCCACCTAGCATGCGCGGGCATTTTCAACGCCCTCATACTATGCAGCAAATCCGCGCCAGCGTTGCCGGGGAGTTCGATCAGGTCAACCAGCTGATCATCCAGCAACTCCAGTCCAACGTGCCCCTGGTCGAAAACGTCGGCCACTATATCGTGGACGCTGGCGGCAAACGCATGCGCCCCCTGCTGACACTGCTGACTGCCCGAGCACTGGGCACCTGCTCAGCCGGGCACGTGACCTTTGCCGCCGTCATCGAATTCATCCACACCGCTACGCTGCTGCACGACGACGTGGTCGACGTCTCGCAGCTGCGCCGGGGCAGGCCCACGGCCAACTCCGAGTTTGGCAATGCTTCCAGTGTGCTGGTCGGCGACTTTCTCTACACCCGAGCCTTCCAGCTCATGGTGCAGCTCGACAACATCGAGATACTGCGGCACATGGCGGACACCACGAACACCATCGCCGAAGGCGAAGTGCTACAGCTGACCCGGGCGGGCAATGCCGACACCACCGAGCAGGACTATATCGACATCATCACCCGCAAAACCGCGGTACTGTTCGCGGCGGCCTGCTACGGCGCCGCCGTGCTGAGCGGGGCTGACTCGACACAGGCGGAAAGCCTGCGCCGGTTCGGCCTGCACCTGGGGCTGGCCTTCCAGATGATTGACGACATGCTCGACTATGCGGGCGATGCCGACACCATGGGCAAGAACGTGGGCGATGACTTGCGCGAGGGCAAGGTCACGCTGCCGCTGATTCATATCCTGCGCACCGGGACGGCCGACGAGCAGGCTCTGGTGAAACGGGCCATCACTGAGCGCTCCGCCGCAGAAATGGACGCGATCAGCGCCGCCGTGCGCCGCTGCGCCGCTATTGACTACACGCGGGAGCGCGCGCGCGAGCATCACGACCTGGCGGTGGCCGCCCTCGCCGGACTGTCCGCGGGCCCGGCACTGGAGGCCCTGCAGCACCTGACCCGGCTCTCCATCGATCGCGATCACTGAGCGCACACCTGAATTGCAGGCCGGGTTAGCCCTGCCTATACTGGCCGCCTGACACAGCGGCGCGCACCATGGCACACACACTGCAACTCCCGGACCTTCCCTCGTGGCATGAGCTACAGACGCTGGCCGAGGGGATGCGCGGCACCTCAGTCAGCGCCCTGTTCAACCGCGAAGTACAGCGTGCCGGCGATTTCACGGCCAGTGCTGCCGGGCTTACCCTGGATTATTCCCGCCAGCTGCTCTGTCGGGACAGCCGTGCCGCCCTGTTGCGACTCGCCGAACAGGCGCAGCTTCCCCGCTGCGCCCGCCAGCTGTTCAGCGGCGTTGCACTGAACAACACCGAAGCGCGCCCGGCGCTGCACACCCTTCTGCGTGCGCGCACTGCACCCGCCGGACTGGAGACCGAATTCAGTCGTGTGGAAGATACCCGGCACCGCATGCGCCTCTGGTGCGAGCGCATCACCTCGGGTGAGCTCAGGGGGTTTTCCGGGCAGGCTATTCGCGACGTGGTGAATATCGGCATTGGCGGTTCCGATCTCGGCCCCCGGCTGGTTACCGCGGCGCTGCCGGCCTGGCAGGGTCCCATACGCTGCCACTATGTGGCCAACGTGGACCCTGCAGACCTGCAGAACACCTTGCAGCAGGTGCAGCCTGAAACCACGCTGTTCATCCTCTGCTCGAAGTCCTTCCGCACCCAGGAGACCCTCGCCAACGGCGAGGCCGCGCAGCACTGGCTGCGCACCGCAGGCGCCGGGGATGAAGACTGGTCACGCCATTTCCTGGCGATTACCAGTGATCTCGACGCGGCAGCAGCCTTTGGCATTCCCGCCGACAATTGCCTGCCGCTGTGGGACTGGGTCGGTGGCCGCTTCTCCCTGTGGTCGGCGGTCGGACTGAGTATCGCCATCGCTATTGGCTGGGATGGATTCAATGCACTGCTTGCCGGCGCCGAGGCGATGGACCGCCACTTCCTGGAAGCCGACAGTGCGCAGAATCTGCCGATCCTCATGAGCCTGCTGGAGGTCTGGTACTGCAATTTCTTCCAGGCCGCGAACCATGTCGTGCTGCCCTACGACCAGGGTCTGGAACGGCTCCCCGACTACCTGCAACAACTGACCATGGAGAGCAACGGCAAACGCGTAAGCCGCGACGGTGAGACCCTCGGCTACGACACCGCCCCGGTGCTCTGGGGCGCCGCCGGCACCATGGGTCAACACTCGTTCTACCAGCTCCTGCACCAGGGCACACGGCTGTGCCCCGCGGACCTGATTCTGCCGCTGACGACCACCACGGGAGAAGCGGCGCAGCACCGCCTGCTGGTCGCCAACGGGCTGGCCCAGAGCCGCGCCCTGATGATTGGGCGCAGCCAGGACGAGGCGCTCGCCAGCCTGCAGGAACGCGGCATGGAGGAAAGCGCCGCAAGGCAACTGGCACCGCACCTGGTGATTCCCGGCAGCAGGCCACACAGCGTTATCACGCTGGATGCCCTGACCCCCCATACCCTGGGCGCACTGTTGGCCCTGTATGAACACCGCACCTTCTGCAGCAGCCAGTTGTGGGGCGTGAACGCCTTCGATCAGTGGGGCGTGGAGCTCGGCAAGGATATCGGCCAGAGCATCTTGCGGCGTCTGGACCACCCAGAGGCCGACAAGACTCTGGACCCGGCCAGTGAACGGCTGATAGCCGAGTGGTTCAGGGCGCAGGCGGCGGCGCGAACAACAACAGGCTAGGCGTCGATCAGCGCCAGCAGGGCACTGGTTTGCGTCCTCATCAGGTCGACATCACCGCGGCTTTCCACGTTCAAACGCACCACAGGTTCCGTGTTCGACAGGCGAAGATTGAAGCGCCAATCCGCAAACGCCATGGATAGCCCGTCCACCGAGGACTCCTCCAGTGCCTGCGGGCGATAGCGCGCCGCGACCTTCGCCAGCACCGCGGCCGGGTCATCGACACTGCGATTGATCTCGCCGCTGCAGGGAAACGCCGCCATGCATTCCGCAACCAGCGATGAGAGCGGCATGCCGCGGCGACCGAGCTGGGCTGCAACCAGCAGCCAGGGAATCATGCCGCTGTCGCAAAAGGCAAAGTCGCGGAAATAGTGATGGGCGCTCATTTCACCGCCGTAGGCCGCGTTCTCCGCCCGCATCCTCTCCTTGATAAACGCGTGGCCGGTCTTGCTTTCCACCGCGCGCCCACCGAGCTTCTGCACGCGATCGATAGTGTTCCACACCAGCCGCGGATCGTGAATGATCGCCGCTCCCGGGTGCTGTTCCAGGGCCATTTCCGCCAGCAGGCCCACGAGGTAATAGCCCTCGACAAACTCGCCGCGCTCATCGAAGAAGAAACAGCGGTCAAAGTCGCCATCCCAGGCCAGCCCCAGGTCGGCACCCTCAGAGAGGACTGCGGCGCTGGTCACGGCACGATTTTCCTGCAGCAGCGGGTTGGGCACGCCATTGGGGAAGTGGCCGTCGGGCTCATGGTGCAAGCGGACGAACTCGAAAGGCAGATGCGGCGCCAGCAGGTCGACGACGCGCCCCGCGCCGCCGTTTCCCGCGTCCACCACGATGCGCAGCGGGGGCAGTGCATCGACATCGACATAGGACAGCAGGTGCTCGATGTAGGCAGAGGAGGTATCCAGCGGCAGGTAGCGGCCGTGGGTGGCGGCCCGTGTAAAGTGGTTGGCCTCGGCCAGCGCGCGGATATCGGCGAGGCCGCTGTCGCCGGATATCGGCCTGGATTCCTCGCGCACGAACTTCATGCCGTTGAAATCCTTGGGGTTGTGGCTCGCCGTCACCACGATACCGCCATCCATTTGCGCGTGGCTGGTGGCGAAGTAGATTTCCTCGGTGCCACACAGCCCGATATCGTAGACATCCACCCCCTGCTCACGCAGGCCGTCCGCCAGGGCTGCCTTGATGGCTTCACTGGTGAGGCGAATGTCGTGGCCCACCACGACCTTGCGCGGCTTGACCACCTCGGCATAGGCCCGGCCGATGCGCCGCGCAATCTCCTCATTGAGTTGGTCGGGGACGCGCCCACGCACATCGTAGGCTTTGAAACAGTCCAGTTTTTCCATGAGTTTGCGCTCCGCCTACGGCTGTGAATAGTAGTTTTCGTAGACGAAGTTGGTGGCCTCGACAAAGCCCGGCACACTGCCGCAGTCGAACCGACGGCCCGAGAATTTGTAGGCCATGACGCAACCCTGCCGTGCCTGGGTCTGCAATGCATCGGTGAGCTGTACCTCGCCGTTGGCGCCGGGCGGCGTCTCGCGCAGGATGTCGAAGATATCCGGCGTGAGGATGTAGCGGCCGATGATCGCCAGATTGGAGGGTGCAGAGGCAGCATCCGGTTTTTCCACCATCTTGTCGACGCGGTAAATACCATCCTTCAGGCTCTCACCGGCAATCACGCCGTATTTGTGCACTTCCTCCATGGGCACTTCCTGAATGGCGACAATCGAGCAGCGAAACTGGCGATACAGTTCCGCCATCTGGCTGAGCACGCCCGGCCCATCGTTGATGCAGAGGTCATCCGACAGCACCACGCCAAAGGGTTCGCTGCCGATCAGGGCCTCGCCGGTCAGTATCGCGTGGCCCAGGCCTTTCATCTCGCGCTGGCGCACCATGGTGAACACGCCCTTGTCCAGAACGTTGCGAATGCTTTCCAGGTACACTTCCTTGCCGGTACCGGAAATCTGGTGCTCCAGTTCAAAGCTGATATCGAAGTGATCAGCGATGCTGCGCTTGCCGCGCCCGGTCACCATGGCACAGGTCGTCATGCCCGCCGCGATGGCCTCTTCCACGCCGTACTGCACCAGCGGCTTGTTGACGATGGGCAGCATCTCCTTGGGCATGCTCTTGGTCGCGGGCAGGAAGCGGGTGCCATAACCAGCAACCGGAAACAGGCATTTCTTGATCATCAGTGGCTCTCCTTGCGTGCCTGGGCGGCCTTCTCGCGGCCATAAACATCCTCAAAACGCACGATATCATCCTCGCCGAGGTACGTCCCCGACTGCACCTCAATCAGTTCGAGAGGAATGCGTCCGGGGTTGGCGAGGCGGTGCTTGCGGCCGAGGGGGATATACGTGGATTCATCCTCTCCCAGCATGAAGACCTTCTCTTCGCAGGTCACCTCTGCAGTGCCGTGCACCACGATCCAGTGCTCGGCGCGGTGATGATGCATTTGCAATGACAGTGTCTGCCCCGGATTGACAATAATGCGCTTGACCTGGAAACGATCGGCGCTGACCAGCGTTTCATAGGAACCCCAGGGGCGATAAACACGCGAATGCAGTGATGCCTCTGGCCGCGATTCGGCCTTCAGGCGGCTGACAATCCGCTTGACGTCCTGCACCTGGTCGCGGTCGGCCACCAGCACGGCGTCAGCAGTCTCCACAACCACAAGATTCGCGACCCCCGTGGCCGCCAGCAGGCGGGACTCACTGCGGAAATAGCTGTCACGGCAGTTGTCCAGCATCACATCGCCCTGGCTGACGTTGCCCTGCGGGTCGCGCGCTGCCACTTCCCACAGCGCCGACCAGGCGCCGACATCGCTCCAGCCGCAGTCCAGCGCGATCACGCCGCCTTCCCGGGTGTGCTCCATCACCGCGTAGTCGATGCTGTCAGCGGGACAGGCGGCGAAGGCATCTGCCTCGGGGCGAATGAAATCCATATCCTGCGTCGACTCCTGCATTGCGCGCCGACAGCTGGCCAGCATCGCCGGCTGGAATTCGGCCAACTGCGCCAGGTAGGTTTCGGCCCGCAGCAGAAACATGCCGCTGTTCCAGAGGTAGCTGCCGCTCTCAAGGTAGGCCTGGGCGGTGGCGCTGTCGGGCTTCTCGACGAACGCGTCGAGGGTGTAGAGATCATCCCCCAGCGCCGCGCCACAGCGGATATAGCCGTAGCCGGTTTCAGGTGTGTGTGGCACTACGCCAAAGGTCATCAGGCGGCCAGCGCGGGCCAGTGGCAAAGCCCGGGCAACCGCCTCGGCAAAGGCCTCCACCTGCTGGATCAGGTGATCCGCGGGCAGCACCAGCAACACCGCCTCCGGGTCCTGTGCCATTTCGTGCAGCGCCGCCAGGGCCACCGCCGGTGCCGTGTTGCGCCCCTCAGGCTCGAGAATCAGTGCGCCGGCCTTGATGCCGACCTGGCGCAGCTGCTCGGCAACCATGAAACGGTGTTCTTCATTGCAGACCACCACCGGGGCCCGCGCCTGCAGGGAGCCCGTGCGCGCCAGGGTTTGCTGCAGCATGGTCAACTCCCCGGCCAGGGGCAGAAACTGCTTGGGGTGAAGCTCCCGCGATACGGGCCACAGGCGACTTCCGACGCCGCCGGAAAGAAGTACGGGTGTCAACATGGCAGATCCTGTTGCGTTGGGCGACATGAGCTGCAAGCAGCCCATGCTCGCTGGAACCCGCTATCTTACTTGATGGACAAAGCGCGAGGCCAGCGCGCCCCGGCATCGGCTCCGGTCACGGCAGTCTGCATACTCATGCACCGCCAGCCGCCTGCGCACGCCAGCGCTGGACTTGTGCCCCGCAGGGTTTAGAATGACGCCCTGACACATACGCCCTGACCGATCACAGCGCGGCTGACACCGGGGCCTGACGCCCTGCACGGACTTTGGGGCCCGACTGGACACACTATGACCGCACAAAGCGCATTCACGAAAGAAGAACTGGTCGCCTGCGGCCACGGCCACCTCTTCGGCCCCGGCAACGCGCAGTTGCCGACCGACAACATGCTGATGCTGGATCGCATTACCCACGTGAGTTCCGAGGGTGGCCGCTACGGCAAGGGAGAAATCGTCGCCGAGCTCGATATCCACCCGGATCTATGGTTTTTCCAATGCCACTTCCCGGGTGACCCGGTGATGCCCGGCTGCCTGGGACTGGATGCCATGTGGCAGCTTGTCGGCTTCTTTCTCGGCTGGCGTGGCAACCCGGGACGGGGTCGGGCACTGGGTTCCGGCGACGTGAAGTTCACCGGGCAGGTTGTACCCAGCGCGAAGAAAGTCAGCTACCACATCCACATGAAGCGGGTTATCGAGCGCAAGCTCATCATGGGCATAGCCGATGGCGTGGTATCGGTGGATGGTCGCGACATCTACACAGCGAACGACCTGCGTGTCGGGCTGTTCACCTCAACGGAGTCTTTCTAATCCCATGAGCAGACGGGTAGTCATTACAGGGCTCGGTATCGTGTCCTGCCTGGGTAACGATGCCGAAACAGTCACTGAGGCGCTGCGGGCCGGGCGCTCCGGTATCAAGATTCGCCAGGAACAGATTGATATGGGGATGCGCTCGCACGTCGCCGGCGCACCGGATATTGTTGTCGCAGATCATATCGACCGCAAACAGCTGCGCTTCATGGGCGATGCTGCCGCCTATGCCTATATCGCCATGCAGCAGGCGATAGCGGACTCCGGCCTCGCCGAAAAGGACGTATCCAATGTGCGCACGGGTATCATTGCCGGGTCCGGTGGCGCCTCCTCGGCGAGCCAGACCGAGGCAGCGGACATCCTGCGGGAAAAAGGCCTGCGCCGCGTGGGCCCCTATCGGGTCACCCAGACCATGGGGAGCACGGTGTCAGCCTGCCTCGCCACGCCTTTACGTATCAAGGGTGTGAATTACTCGATTTCATCTGCCTGTTCCACCAGCGCGCACTGCATTGGCAACGCCATGGAGCAGATTCAGCTCAACAAGCAGGACATCGTGTTCGCGGGCGGTGGTGAGGAGCTGCACTGGACACTGAGCAGCCTGTTCGACGCCATGGGTGCCCTGTCCACCAAGTACAACGACACCCCGGAGCGCGCCTCTCGCGCCTACGACGCAAACCGGGACGGATTCGTCATCGCCGGCGGCGGCGGCATGCTGGTGCTCGAAGAGCTGGAACATGCCCTCGCCAGGGGTGCGCGGATCTACGCGGAGCTTGTGGGTTACGGTGCCACCTCCGACGGCTACGACATGGTAGCACCCTCTGGTGAAGGCGCCGTGCGCTGCATGCAGCAGGCGCTGGCGACGGTCAGCGGCCCGATCGACTATATCAACGCCCACGGCACCAGCACCCCGGCGGGCGACATTCAGGAACTGAAGGCGGTGCGTGAAGCCTATCGCGATCGCGATCACATTCCCGTTGTAGGGTCGACGAAATCACTCTCGGGGCACTCTCTGGGTGCAGCCGGTGTGCAGGAGGCGATCTACTCTCTGCTGATGCAGCAAGCGGGCTTTATCGCCGCCTCGGCCAATATCGAGACCCTGGACCCGGAGGCGGAAGGCCTGCCCATCGCCACCCAGCGACACGACAACGTGGACCTGCAGCGCGTCATGTCCAACAGCTTCGGTTTCGGAGGCACCAACGCTTCACTGGTGTTCCAGAAGTTCACCGGCTGAGCGGGCACCAGACTCAGCCCAGGGAATCCAGTAGCGCCACGTCCAGCCAGTCCCCTTCCACAACGCAGGTCGCGGGGGGCACGCAGGCCAGGGCGTTGCTGTAGCACACCGAACTCAGCACCCCCGAACTCTGGTTGGCGAAGGGCACCGCACGCGGGCCATCGGGCCCGGCACTCACACTCACCCGCAGATATTCCTGCCGGCTGTCCGGCCTGGGACGGCTGAATCCGGCACGGGCACGCAGCCAGAGGGGTTCTACGTCACTGGCACCCTGGAAGCGCAACAGGAAGGGCCTGGCCAGCAGGCAGAAGGTGACAAAACTGGAGGTCGGGTTGCCGGGCAAGCCGAGAAACGGCACACCGGCGACCTCCCCAAACGCCAGCGGCTTGCCCGGCTTGATGGCAGGACGCCACAGTGACAGCGAACCCAGCCGCTCCACCTGACGGCGCACATGGTCCTCGTCGCCCACGGACACACCACCCGAGCTGATCACGCAGTCGGCGCTGCCCGCCGCCTGCTCCAGCGCTGCGGCAGTGGCCTCCGGCGTGTCCGCCACGCTGCCACAGTCGACTACCTGCATGCCCAGGCCGCGCACCAGTGCCGCGAGCATATAGCGGTTACTGTTGTAGATCTGCCCCGCTCGCAGGGCGACGCCGGGTTCGACCAGCTCATCACCGGTGGCCAGCAATGCGACCCGCAGCGGGCGGCGAACAGACACCTGCGCAAGCCCCACCGAGGCCAGCAGCCCGATGTCTTCCGCGCGCAGACGCCTGCCGCAAGCCAGCACACGGGCACCTGCAGGGATATCCTGTCCACACGGTCGGATATTGTCGCCCGGGTGCACCGCTCCCTGGACCACCACGGTGCCGTTGACCTCGGCACACTGCTCCTGGATAGCGATGGCATCAGCGCCTGCAGGCACCGGAGCACCGGTAAAGATCCGTGCCGCCGTCCCCGGCATCAGGGGTTCGGGAGCCTGTCCGGCGGCAATACGCTGGCTGACGGGCAACGGGGCGGTGGCGTCGCGGGCGCGCAGCGCGTAGCCATCCATGGCGCTGTTGTCCTCCGGTGGCACCGCGACGGAGGCGATCACATCGTCGGCCAGCACCATGCCACACGCCGTCTGCAGACAGCGCAGCTCGCTGGCAGGCGGTGGGGGGGCGCTGGCCAACAGGGTCGCCAGCGCTTCATCAACCGGCAGTAGCGGCTTCACGACAGCGTAGCGCGGGCCCGCAGCACCCCAACGAAGTTACAGGGCCGGTGATCGCTGTCCAGCTGTTCACGAATAATGCCAGTCCAGGCGGTGCGACAGGCACCGGTGGAACCCGGCATGCAGAAGATGAGCGTGTTGTTGGCGAGGCCGCCCAGGGCACGCGACTGCACCGTCGACGATCCGATTTCTGCAAACGACAAGGCGCGGAACACTTCACCAAAACCCTCAATGGATTTATCGAACAGCGGCGCCACCGCTTCAGGCGTGGAATCGCGCCCGGAAAACCCGGTGCCGCCGGTCACCAGCACCACCTGCACGGCGGGCTCGGCTATCCAGACCGACAGCAGCGCGCGAATCTGGTAGATGTCATCGGGCACGATGTTGTGCGCGAAGCAGCTGTGACCCGCGGCTTCAAGCGCCTGCACCAGATACTGGCCCGAGGTGTCGGTGTCGGGCGTACGGGTGTCGGATACCGTCAGCACGGCAATCGAGAGACCGATCCCCGGGCCGCTTGCGGACGATGCAGACATCAGCCTGAGGCCTCCTTGCTTGCCTGTTGTTGTTGACGTTGATAGAAATACTGGCGCACGGTATCGGCGACGAAACTGCGCCAGGAAACCTGTTTGATGGCAAAGGTGCTGCGGATGCGGTTGCACTGCAGTGAACGGTTCAGCGCCCGGCCCGGGCCACCCAGCAACTGCAACTGCACGGCGTCGGGCGAGAACCGTGAGAACTGCGAGGCGGAAGCCAGCAACGCTTCTGCAAACTCATAACAGTTGGTCGTATCCGTGCTGCAGTAATGGTAGATACCCCAGGACTCGGCGCCGGCACCCAACTGGTCGAGCATGCCTGCCACAACCCGGGCGGCGTCCAGGGACTCAACGGGGCAGCCCCTGAGCTGGTTGTCCAGTGACAGGGTCCCGCCGGCGATCAGCTGTTCCAGCATATGCGACAACACGTTGACGCCGGCTGCTGAAAATACCGGGCCGAGACGCAGCACCACGTGCCGTTCGCAGGTCTCGCTGGCGCGGGTTTCCGCCGCCGCCAGCAAGCGACCCACCGTTTCAGGATTGTCAGGGGGGTCCTGTTCGCGATAACCGCGCTCCGCATCGCCTGCGAACACGCGCGCGCTGGACACCAGGAAATAGCTGGCATCACTGCGCTGGCAGGCCTTGGCCAACCAGTGACTGCGCTCAACATCCAGTTCGTTGATCAACTCGCCGCTGTCGATTGCGCCCTGCAGACGCACATCAACCACGATGTCCGCACGCGCGCGGCGCACAACCTTCTTGGCATGGCGCTCGCTTTTCCAGCGCGACACCGAGCTGGAAACACTTTCAAGCTCGTGCCGACCCCAGCGCTTCAGGTGATCCGCCAGGGCCAGTCCCAGAGAGCTGTCCGAACCGATCAAGAGGACGCGCACACCAGCCCCCCCGGATCACTGCCGCACGCTGCGGGCGAAACAACCGCCTCAGAAAGGAATGTCGTCGTCAAAGTCGTCAAAGTCACCGGGAGGTGTATTGCTCGCCGGCGCACGTGCGCCGCCCGATGCGGCGGGAGCTTGCTGCTGCGGCGCCGCGCTCTGGTTGTACTCATCGCGCCCATAGTTGTCGCCGCCCATCTGGCCGCCGCCGGGGCGACTGTCCAGCATCTGCATCTCGTTGGCCACGATTTCCGTGGTGTACCGGTCCTGGCCGTCCTGTGCCTGCCACTTGCGCGTGCGCAGAGAGCCTTCAACATACACCTTGGAGCCCTTTTTCAGGTATTCACCGGCAATCTCCGCCAGCCGATTGAAGAACACCACGCGGTGCCACTCCGTGCGCTCCTGGGGCTGGCCGGTCTGCTTGTCCTTCCAGCTCTCGGAGGTGGCCAGATTGACGTTGGTCACCGCACCGCCTGACGGCATGTAGCGCACTTCCGGATCCGCGCCCAGATTACCGACGAGTATGACTTTGTTGACGCCCCGTGAAGCCATGGTAACTCCTCTTTCGTGGACGGTTGGCGATTGGAAATAACTGCGAGGACTATAACAATCCACCTGTGCAATTGCGACACCACATCACGCCAAAACCCATCGGTTCCGGCCCCGGCTGGCGCCCGGCACTCAGGGCGCGGCTTCGCCCAGTCCGGACTCGCCGTGAACAGGTGCCGGCAGTGCCACCAGCATCCACACCGCGATAACCAGCAGGCACAACTCGGTAATGCCAACGACGCCGTAGTGCTGGAGTACCCAGCCACCCGCGGCACCGCCGGCGAAAATACCGAGAAACTGCGCGGTGGAGAATATGCCCAGCGCCGTGCCCTTGGCCTCGGGTGCCACCGCCTTGCTGACCAGGGAGGGCAGTACCGCCTCCATGTAGTTGAACCCGACGAAGAATAGCCACAGTGCCACGCAAAACAGCCACGGCGTGGCTGCCAGACCGAGCAGCGCCAGAGCCACCATCAATACGGCGATAGCGACAAGAAACACGAGATGGTGGCGGCCGCCGCGCTCCGCCAGCCGCATCATGGGCAGAATGCCCAGCACCGACAGCACAACCGCGGGCAGGTAAATCTGCCAATGGTGCTCGCGAGCCAGCCCAACCACCGACTCCAGCGCCCCGGGTACAATCTGGAAGCTGGCCATGAGCACAAAATGGAGGACAAAAATGCCGATATCCAGCCGCAGCAGCGTGCCGTTGCGCAGGCTGGCGCGGAACAAGCGGGGCCGCGTGCCAACTTCGGTGTAGGTCACCCCGCTGCGAGGCGGGTCCGGCACCTGCCAGAGCACCACCACGATACCCAACAACGCCAATGCCGCAGTGACGCCGAACACGGCCTCCAGCCCGCCCATTCCCGCTATCAGCGGCCCCAGCACGAGGGCCAGGGCGAAGGCCAGGCCAATACTCGCACCCACCACCGCCATCGCCTTGGTGCGCTGCTCCCGGGACGTGAGATCAGCCACCAGAGCCATCACACTGCTGGCAATCGCCCCGGCACCCTGCAGGGCGCGACCAAGAATGATGCCCTGGATGCTCTCGGCCAGTGCTGCCACCACACTGCCCGCCGCAAATACCAGCAGACCGCCAATAATCACCGGCTTGCGGCCGATGCGATCGGAGAGCCAGCCCAGGGGGATTTGCAGTGACGCCTGGGTGAGCCCGTACACGCCCAGCGCCACCCCGATCAGGGTGGGCGTCGCGCCGGCAAAGTCCACGGCGTACAGGGCCAGTAGCGGCAGCACCATGAACAGGCCCAGCATGCGCACGTTGTACAGCAAAGCCAGTGAGGCCACTGAGCGCCGCTCAACGGACGACATGGGATGTTTGGTAATCACAGCAGGACAGGCACTTTGCAAAAGCCGCTATGGTAACAGCTTCGCTTTCGCTGTGGCATCCACTCGGCAGACGCCTGCGTACCACCCGGTAACCTTTTGCCTCGACACGACAACACGACCTATACTGTCGGGTTCGACCGATACCCCCCGACCGGAGACACATGGACACCATTCACGTCCGCGGTGCACGCACCCACAACCTGAAGAACATCGACCTCGACATCCCCCGGGACAAACTGGTTGTCATCACCGGGCTCTCGGGGTCGGGGAAGTCTTCACTGGCCTTCGACACGCTGTATGCCGAAGGGCAGCGGCGCTATGTGGAGTCGCTGTCCACCTATGCCAGGCAGTTCCTGTCGATGATGGAAAAGCCCGACATGGACCATATCGAGGGTCTGTCGCCCGCTATTTCCATCGAACAGAAGTCCACATCCCACAATCCGCGCTCCACCGTGGGTACCATTACCGAGATATACGACTACCTGCGCCTGCTGTACGCACGTGTCGGGGAACCGCGCTGCCCGGAACACGGTGAGAGCCTGCAGGCCCAGACGGTGAGCCAGATGGTCGATTCCGTGCTGGCCATGCCCGAGGGCAGCAAACTGATGTTGCTGGCGCCCGTGGTGCGGGCGCGCAAGGGTGAGCACCTGCATGTCTTTGAGGAGCTGCGCGCCGCCGGCTTTGTACGTGCCAGGGTCGATGGCATTATCACCGAGCTTGATGACCTTCCCGACCTCGACAAAAAGCGCAAACATGACATCGAGGTGGTGGTAGACCGCTTCAAGGTGCGCGCCGATCTCAGCCTGCGACTGGCGGAATCCTTCGAAACGGCGCTGGGCCTCACCGATGGCCTCGCCACGATCAGCCCCATGGAGGGCGACGGCGGGGACATCATGTTCTCCGCCCGTTTCGCTTGCCCCGTCTGCGGCCACAGCATCGACGAACTGGAGCCGCGGCTGTTTTCCTTCAATAACCCCGCCGGTGCCTGCTCCAGCTGTGACGGCCTGGGCGTCAAGCAGTATTTCGACCCGGCGCGTGTCGTCCTGCACCCGGAGTCCAGCCTCGCCGAAGGCGCCATACGCGGCTGGGACCGGCGCAACGTGTACTACTTCCACATGCTGACCAGCCTCGCCGACCACTACGGTTTCTCCATCGACACCCCCTTTGCACAGCTGAAGAAAGCCCACCAGCAGGCCATTCTCCAGGGCAGTGGAAATGAGGAGATCAGCTTCGCCTACATGAATGATCGCGGCGACGTCTACAAGCGCAAGCATCCCTTTGAGGGGATACTGCCCAATATGGAAAGGCGCTATCGGGACACGGAGTCCCAGTCGGTGCGTGAAGAGCTGTTCAAGTTCATGTCGACGCAACCCTGCCCTGACTGCGGCGGCACCCGCCTGTGCCGGGATGCACGCCACGTATTCGTGGACGATCGCGACCTGCCCAGCATTGCGGAGATGCCGGTGGGCGAGGCGGAGATCTACTTCGGCAACCTGACCCTGCCGGGCCGCAAGGGTGAAATCGCCGGCAAGATCCTCAAGGAGCTGCGTGCGCGGTACCGCTTTCTGGTCGATGTGGGGCTGAATTACCTGACGCTGAGCCGCAGCGCGGAAACCCTCTCCGGTGGCGAGGCACAGCGCATACGCCTGGCTTCGCAGATTGGCGCCGGTCTGGTCGGCGTGATGTACATACTCGACGAGCCGTCTATCGGCCTGCATCAACGGGACAATGAACGCCTGCTCGGCACGCTGACGCATCTGCGCGACCTGGGGAATACGGTTCTGGTAGTAGAGCACGATGAGGACGCCATTCGCAGCGCTGACCACATTATTGACATAGGCCCGGGGGCGGGGGTGCACGGTGGGCGTATTGTGGCCCAGGGCAGCCTGGCGGATATCGTGGGTAACGCGGACTCCCTGACTGGCGCCTACCTGTCCGGCAAGCGCTCTATCGCCGTACCCGCAAAGCGCACCCCTGTGGACCGCAAGAAAATGCTCACGCTCTCTGGCGCCACGGGCAACAACCTGCAAAACGTCACCCTGGAGCTGCCACTGGGGCTACTGACCTGCGTCACGGGCGTATCCGGCTCCGGCAAGTCCACCCTGGTCAACAACACGCTGTACCCCCTCGCCGCTACCGAGCTCAATGGTGCCACCACCCTGACACCGGCGCCCTACTCGGCGATCACTGGCATGCAGCACATCGATAAATGCATCGACATCGACCAGAGCCCGATTGGCCGCACGCCCCGCTCCAACCCGGCGACCTATACCGGCATCTTTACCCCGGTGCGGGAATTGTTCTCCGGCACCCAGGAGGCGCGCTCGCGTGGCTACAAACCCGGCCGTTTCAGCTTCAACGTCAAGGGGGGTCGCTGTGAAGCCTGCCAGGGCGATGGCGTCACCAAGGTAGAGATGCACTTCCTGCCCGACATCTATGTCCCCTGCGATGTCTGCAAGGGCAAGCGCTATAACCGCGAGACGCTGGAAGTCCGCTACAAGGGCAAGAATATCCACGAGGTGCTGGAGATGACGGTGGAAGATGCGCTGGCCTTCTTCGAGCCGGTGCCGGCCATCGCGCGCAAGCTGCAAACACTGATGGATGTCGGCCTGTCCTACATACGCCTCGGACAGGCAGCAACTACCTTGTCAGGTGGGGAGGCACAGCGAGTCAAGCTATCGCGGGAACTGTCCAAGCGCGATACCGGCAAGACTCTGTACATCCTCGATGAGCCCACCACGGGCCTGCACTTTGAGGACATTCGCCAACTGCTGGAGGTGCTGCACCGCCTGCGGGATCACGGCAATACCGTGGTGATCATTGAGCACAACCTGGATGTGATCAAAACGGCGGACTGGCTGGTAGACCTGGGGCCGGAAGGCGGCTCGGGCGGCGGCCAGATTATCGCGACAGGTACGCCGGAGGAGGTTGCGGAAGCGCCCGGTTCATATACCGGGATGTTCCTCAAGCCGCTGTTGACGCGCGCTGCCGGCGGGCCCAGCAAGGCCGGGGCTGTGCGGAAGCGGAAGAAGAAGGCGGCTGCGTAGGCTGCGCAGGCTGTGGTGGTGCCGGCGCCCAGCAGCGTTACCCCGGCCACTGCGGACACGCCGTGAACCCGTCCATGGGGGCTCGGCGGCGGCCGTCCTGGCCGCCGACGGTCCGCTGCGGCCGGGGTAACGCTGCTGGGCTTGTCGTGCTGGGGTGGTTCGCTGTGGCGGGGGAACGCTGGTGGGCTTGTCGTACTGGGGTGGTTCGCTGTGGCGGGGTAACGCTGGTGAGCTTGTCGTGATTAACACCGCGAGCGCGTGTTGTCTTCGCGGCGAATTGCGGGCACAAAAAAGCCGGGCGGTGCCCGGCTTTTTAATGGAAGGCTTTACGCCTCCTCGCTTGCCACGTCATCCGACGCTGGGCGATCGACCAGTTCGACGTAGGCCATGGGAGCCTTGTCGCCCGCGCGATAGCCGCACTTCATGATGCGAATGTAACCGCCCGGACGCGCCTGGTAGCGCGGCCCGAGTTCGGCAAACAACTTGCCCACTGCAGCCTTGTCGCGCATGCGATCAAAGGCGAGGCGACGATTCGCCACGCTGTCGCTCTTGGCCAGGGTGATCAGCGGCTCAGCGTAGCTGCGCAGCTCTTTCGCCTTGGGCAAAGTGGTTTTGATCAACTCGTGCTCTACCAGAGACACGGTCATGTTACGGAACATGGCCTTGCGGTGGGAGGCATTCCGATTCAACTGACGTCCGCTATGACGGTGACGCATTTTTCCTTTCCTATACTCTCTGTGCTATCTCAGCACTGCCAACTGGTAACTCGTGTGTTTAGATGCTCAACACCCGGTCGTCGTTTCGGAGGCTGGCCGGCGGCCAGTTGTCCAGGCGCATACCCAGCGACAAGCCGCGGGACGCCAGTACATCCTTGATTTCAGTCAGTGACTTCTTGCCCAGGTTCGGGGTTTTCAGCAGTTCAACTTCAGTGCGCTGAACGAGGTCACCGATGTAGTAAATATTCTCTGCTTTCAGACAGTTGGCGGAACGCACTGTCAGCTCAAGGTCATCGACCGGGCGCAGCAGGATGGGGTCGACTTCGTCTTCCTCAACCACAGACTCGCTCTGGCTCTCACTTTCGAGGTCGACAAACACGGCCAACTGCTGCTGCAGGATGGTCGCTGCACGACGGATAGCCTCTTCGGGATCGATGGTGCCGTTGGTTTCGAGGTCGAGCACCAGCTTGTCGAGGTCAGTCCGCTGCTCGACACGCGCCGCTTCCACCACATAGGCCACCCGGTTGATGGGTGAGAACGTGGCGTCGAGGTGCAGCCGGCCTATCGCCCGCGTCTCCTCTTCAGGGTTCTCCCTGGAATCAGCCGGTGAGTAGCCGCGGCCGCGAGCCACGGTCAGCTTCATGCTGATGTCCGAGTTGCCATTGAGGTGGCAAATCACGTGATCGGGATTGCGGATCTCGATGTCATGGTCAACCTGGATATCACCCGCAGTGACTACACCGGGGCCCTTGCGGCTCAGGGTCAGCTCAGCTTCATCCTTGCCGTTCATGACCAGGGCAACACCCTTGAGGTTCAGCAGGATCTCGATAACGTCTTCCTGCACACCCTCGATAGCGCTGTACTCATGCTCCACGCCGTCAATTTCGACTTCCGTAATGGCGCAGCCGGGCATGGAAGACAGCAGTATGCGACGCAGGGCGTTGCCGAGCGTATGGCCAAAGCCCCGCTCCAGCGGCTCCAGGGTGACCTGCGCACGAGTGCTCGTCTTTTCTTCGACGTTGATAACCCGCGGAGTCAAAAATTCGTTTACTGCTGTCTGCATTCTGGCACCTGTATGAGTAGGTTAGTCCTAAGTCCGGATTACTTGGAGTACAGTTCCACGATCAGGTTTTCGTTGATCTCGGAAGACAGATCCTGGCGCTCAGGGGCTGACTTGAACACTCCTTCCAGCTTATCGCTATTGAAATCAATCCACTCGGCATCACCGCGCTGAGCGGCCAGTGCCAGGGCAGACTGCACGCGCAGTTGCTTCTTTGCCTTTTCCCGCAGGGACACCACATCGCCTGCCTTCACCTGGTAGGATGCGACGTTGACCACCGCACCGTTGACCAGAATACCCTTGTGGGACACCAGCTGACGCGCTTCGGCACGCGTGGAGCCGAAGCCCATGCGGTAAACGACGTTGTCGAGGCGGCTTTCCAACAACTGCAGAAGGTTTTCACCGGTAGCGCCTTTCAGGCGAGCGGCTTCCTTGTAGTAGTTGCGGAACTGCTTCTCCAGTATGCCGTAGATACGGCGCACTTTCTGCTTTTCACGCAGCTGTACACCGTAATCAGACAGACGGCCGCGGCGTGCGCCGTGCTGACCGGGGGCGGATTCGGGTTTGCACTTACTTTCGAGTGCGCGCACACCGCTCTTGAGGAACAGGTCTGTTCCTTCGCGGCGGGCCAGCTTGCACTTGGGTCCAATGTATCGAGCCATGTCAGTTGTTCCTGCTAAGCGCTTGTCTTGATATTAGACGCGACGTTTCTTGGGCGGACGGCAGCCATTGTGCGGAATCGGCGTCACGTCGGTGATGTTGGTGATCTTGTAGCCACAGGCATTGAGCGCGCGCACTGCGGACTCACGGCCGGGGCCAGGGCCTTTCACCTGAACATCGAGGTTCTTCAGCCCATATTCCTTGGCTGCTTCACCGGCGCGCTCTGCAGCGACCTGGGCCGCAAACGGCGTGCTCTTACGTGAGCCACGGAAACCGGAACCACCAGAAGTTGCCCAGCTCAGGGTGTTGCCCTGGCGGTCAGTGATAGTGATGATCGTGTTGTTGAAAGACGCGTGAACGTGCGCAATGCCGTCCACCACGGTCTTGGTAATCTTCTTGCGAGTGGTCTTGCCACCTGGCTTGGCCATACTGTTTTTCCTGCTTTAATATCAACACTGCACCCGGTGCAGCTACACTAAAAAGGATTCGCGGGTACGAGTCCCTTACTTGCGAATCGGCTTGCGCGGCCCCTTGCGGGTACGAGCATTGGTCTTGGTGCGCTGACCGCGGAGCGGCAGGCTGCGACGGTGACGCAGGCCACGGTTGCAACCCAGGTCCATCAGGCGCTTGATGTTCATGGACACTTCACGACGCAGGTCGCCCTCGACCGTCATTTCGCCCACCTTGGTCCGCAGCGCGTCCATCTGCGCCTCGTCGAGATCGCCAATCTTCACGTCCTCGGCGACACCGGCCTCGACGCACAGGCGGCGCGCCTGTGTACGACCCACGCCAAAAATGTAGGTCAGAGCGATAACGGTGTGCTTGTTATCAGGTATGTTGACGCCGGCAATACGAGCCATCCAACTTTCTCCAAATACTCAAATCGTCGCTTTGCACTGGGCAGAAACACCTGACCGCTCAACCTGCAAGGTCGAGGGTGTGTGGCGCGAAAGGCGCAGCATTCTAGCGATATGTTTACTAAAAATCAACAGTCAGTTTCCCGGGCCGATCAGCCCTGGCGCTGCTTGTGACGCGGATCGGTATTGCAGATAACACGCACGACGCCCTTGCGACGGACCACCTTGCAGTTCCTGCAGACCTTCTTTACTGATGCACGTACTTTCATTTCACTTCTCTCCAATGACCGGCCAGCACTTTTTAGCGACCGGAAGCACCATAGTTGTTCAGCTTCGCTTTCTTCATCACCGAGTCGTACTGGTGAGACATCAAGTGGCTCTGCACCTGGGCCATAAAGTCCATGACCACGACCACCACGATCAGCAGCGACGTACCACCCAGGTAGAACGGTACATTCCACATCACCACCAGGAACTGGGGCATCAGACACACCAGCGCGATGTAGGCAGAGCCGAAAACCGTCAACCGGGTCAACACGCCGTCAATGTAGTTCGCTGTCTGCTGACCGGGGCGGATACCGGGTACAAAGGCACCGGAACGCTTCAGGTTGTCGGCCACTTCCTGCGGATTGAACATCAACGCCGTATAAAAGAAGCAGAAGAACACCACAAACGCCGTGAACAACAGAATGTTCAGCGGCTGCCCCGGGCCAATGGCCAGCGCCAGGTCCTGCAGCCAGTCCGCAGAACCGCCTGAACCGAACCACTGCGCGATGGACGCCGGGAACAGCAGGATGCTGCTGGCGAAAATTGCCGGAATCACCCCTGCCATGTTCACCTTCAGCGGCAGGTGCGAGCTCTGCGCCTGCATCATCTTCCGACCTTGCTGGCGCTTGGCGTAGTTGACCGTTATCCGGCGCTGACCGCGCTCGATGAACACAATCATGTAGATGACGGCTACGGCCAGCGTCAGGATAAACAGCAGCACCAGGATGTTCAGTTCGCCCTGGCGCGCCTGCTCCAGCGACTGTCCAATCGCCGCGGGAAGGCCGGCAACAATACCGGCGAAGATCAACAGGGATATCCCGTTACCCACGCCTTTCTCGGTGATCTGCTCACCCAGCCACATCATGAATACCGCGCCGGTTACCAGTGAGGTAATCGCGATAACGTAGAAGACCACCGAGGTGTCGTAGGACATCCCCTGGTTGGCCATACCCACCGTCATGCCGGTCGCCTGGATGATGGCGAGGACAACCGTCAGGTAGCGCGTATACTGGCTGATCTTGCGACGGCCAGACTCGCCTTCTTTCTTCAGCGCTTCCAGCTGCGGCGTCACTGCCGACATCAACTGCATGATGATGGATGCAGAGATGTAAGGCATGATCCCCAGCGCAAGAATACTCATGCGCTCCAATGCGCCGCCGGAGAACATATTCGCCAGCCCCAGTATCGTGCCCTGATTCTGGTTGAACAGCGCCGCCAGCTGGGCAGGATCTATCCCCGGGACAGGTATATGGGTACCAATCCGGTAAACGATAATGGCCAGCAAAACAAAACGAAGGCGAGCAAAAAGCTCGCCCAGTCCTGCCTTGTTAGACCCTGGCAGCTGACCCGTCGCCATTTATTCCTCGACCTTCCCGCCGGCCTGCTCAATGGCAGCACGGGCGCCCTTGGTCACAACCAGGCCCTTGACGGTCACAGGCTTGCTCAGCTCGCCTGACAGGAACACCCGCACGCGAAGCACGTCCTGACGAATCACGTCAGCTGCCTTCAGCGCATCGATATCCACGACATCACCGTCGACGGCATTCAGTTCGCCCAGGCGAACCTGCGCAGTCGTACGGGACACACGTGACGTGAAGCCGTACTTGGGCAGGCGCTTCTGCAAGGGCATCTGGCCGCCTTCAAAACCGGGACGCACGGTGCCGCCGGAGCGTGACTTCTGCCCCTTGTGCCCGCGACCCGCTGTCTTGCCCAGGCCACTGCCGATACCACGGCCAACGCGCTTGCCTTCCTTGCGCGAACCCGGGTTCGGCCCCAGGGTATTCAGTCGCATTACGTCTGACATGATTTACTCCTCGATCCGAACCATATAGTTCACTTTATTGATCATGCCGCGCACAGAGGGGGTATCTTCCACCTCTACGGTATGACCAATTCGGCGCAGACCCAGGCCCGCGATACAGGCGCGGTGGTTCTTCAACCGACCGTGGACGCTCTTGGTCTGCGTCACTTTGATAGTAGCTTTAGCCATGACTCGCCAACCCAGTAATTAGTTCAGAATTTCTTCGACAGTTTTGCCGCGCTTTGCCGCCACGTCGTCCGGTGAAGACATGTCGCGCAGACCGTTGAAGGTTGCACGCACCACGTTTACCGGGTTGGTAGAGCCGTAGCACTTGGCCAGTACGTTGTGGACCCCGGCGATTTCAAGCACCGCACGCATCGCGCCGCCGGCGATGACGCCCGTACCTTCAGACGCAGGCTGCATGTACACCTTGGAGGCGCCGTGGCTGGCCTTGACCGGATACTGGATGGTGCCGTGGCTCAGCTCCACTTGGATCATGTTGCGACGTGCGGCTTCCATCGCCTTCTGGATCGCAACAGGCACTTCACGCGCCTTGCCGCGGCCGAAGCCGACCTTGCCATTGCCATCGCCAACAACAGTCAGCGCGGTAAAGCTGAAGATCCGGCCACCCTTGACCACTTTGGCAACACGGTTGACCTGTACCAGCTTCTCCTGGAGATCACCGTCCTGCTGCTGCTTCTTCTGATCGTTAAACGCCATAACCTTACCCTAGAATTCCAGTCCACTTTCACGGGCAGCATCGGCAAGCGCCTTGACACGTCCGTGGTACTTGTAGCCTGCGCGATCAAACGCAACCTTCTCGATTCCGGCGGCCTTGGCGCGTTCCGCCACCAGCTTGCCTACGGCTGCCGCAGCTTCCTGGTTGCCGGTGCTGCCAGCACGCAGGCTGCTGTCCAGCGTCGAGGCGCTGGCCAGAACACGATCCCCTGCGGGCGCGATGATCTGGGCGTAGATATGCCGTGGCGTACGGTGCACGCTGAGACGATTGACGCCCTGCTCACGCATACGGTTGCGAGCGCGACGTGCGCGACGCAGCCTTGAATCATTCTTTGCACTCATCTCAACCTACCTACTTCTTCTTGGCTTCTTTACGCC
Source organism: uncultured Haliea sp. (assembly GCF_963973825.1). Classification (NCBI taxonomy): domain Bacteria; kingdom Pseudomonadati; phylum Pseudomonadota; class Gammaproteobacteria; order Cellvibrionales; family Halieaceae; genus Haliea; species uncultured Haliea sp. Next base: position 9,075 of record NZ_CAXBAE010000004.1, on the reverse strand, counting down.
GCACGTTCTCAGTGGCGTAGCGAATACCCTTGCCCTTGTAAGGCTCTGGCGGACGGAAGCTGCGAATCTCTGCAGCCGCCTGGCCTACAGCCTGCTTGTCGATACCCTTGACCACGACTTCGGTCTGGGTCGGCGTTTCAGCGCTTACGCCTTCCGGGAGTTGATAGTCAACCGGGTGCGACAGGCCAACGGTGAGGTTCACCGACTTGCCGTCTGCCTTGGCGCGGTAGCCAACGCCGTTGAGTACCAGCTTCTTTTCCCAGCCTTCGCTGACGCCGATCACCATGTTGTTCAGCAGCGCGCGCGTGGTACCGGCAAGCGCTTTGCTCTTGTCGCCGTCATAGGCGATATTGAGAGCACCATCTTCTTCGTTGATGGCGATACCCACGCCCAACTCGAGCGCCAGCGTGCCTTTGCCACCCTTGACGGTCACGTCGCGACCGCTCTGGGTTACGGTCACCCCTTTCGGCAGCTGAACCGGATTTTTTGCGACTCTAGACATGTTGAATGCCCTTCTTCAGTAATTCTAGAAAACGGTGCAGAGCACTTCGCCACCAACACCGGCAGCGCGGGCTGCCCGGTCGGTCATAACGCCCTTGGACGTGGACACGATGGCCACTCCGAGTCCGTTGCGAATCGTCGGCAATTCGTCCTTGGCCGCGTAGCTACGCAGACCAGGGCGGCTCACACGGTCAATCTCGGCGATGACGGGCTTGCCTTCGTAATACTTCAGCTCGATGCTGAGGCGCGGCTTGCCCGACTCGGCGGAGGCCGCGAAGTCACTGATGTAACCTTCCTGCTTGAGCACCTCGGCAACAGCAGCCTTGAGCTTGGAACCCGGCATTTCTACCCGGGCCTTGCCGGCCATTTGTGCGTTCCGGATGCGGGTCAGCATATCTGACAGCGGATCTTGCATACTCATGATCGAATCTCTCCGTTACCAGCTGGCTTTAACCAGACCCGGTACATCACCGCGCATCGCTGCTTCACGCAGCTTGTTGCGGCACAGGCCAAATTTACGATAGACGCCGTGAGGACGACCGGTGAGCTGGCAACGACGCTGCTTGCGTACCGGGCTGGCGTCGCGTGGAAGCTTCTGCAGAGCGATCTGCGCGTCCCACTTGGCGTCATCGGATGCGTTCTGATCGTTCAGGATGGCCTTCAACGCGGCGCGCTTGCCGGCATACTTGACCACCATCTGCGCGCGCTTTTTCTCACGTGCGATCATCGATTTCTTAGCCATTACTTGCCTCTTAACCTTTCAGGGGGAAGTTGAAAGCACGCATCAGGGCGCGACCTTCATCATCCGTACGAGCCGTGGTGGTGATGGTGATATCCATACCGCGCAGCGTGTCCACCTGGTCGTACTCGATTTCCGGGAAAATGATCTGCTCGCTGACACCCATGGCAAAGTTACCGCGGCCGTCAAACGACTTCGGACTGATACCGCGGAAGTCGCGGATCCGCGGGATCGCGATGGTGATCAGGCGCTCCAGGAACTCGTACATGCGGTCGGAACGCAGTGTGACCTTGCAGCCAATCGGCCAGCCGTCACGGATCTTGAAGCCAGCAATGGAGCGCCGGGCCAGGGTGATCACGGGCTTCTGGCCGGAGATCTTCTCCATGTCGGCGACAGCGTTCTCCAACACCTTCTTGTCGCCCACGGCCTCACCAACACCCATGTTCAGGGTGATCTTGGTGATGCGGGGTATCTCCATCACATTGCTCAAACCCAGCTCTTCCCGCAGCCGAGGAGCGATTTCGCTCTTGTACCTTTCTTTCAACGTTGCCATGTCTTTTACCCTTGACCCCCGAATCAGGCGTCAATCGCCTCGCCACTGGATTTGAAGATACGCACTTTGGTATCCCCATCAACTTTGTAACCCACCCGGTCGGCCTTGCTGGTCGACGGGTTGTAAATTGCCACATTGGACACCTGGATCGGCGCTTCGCGCTCGACGATGCCACCGGCGACGCCCATCTGCGGGTTCGGCCGGGTGTGCTTCTTCACCATGTTAATGCCGGAGACAACCACGCGATTGTCAGCGAGCACCTTGCGAACCTTGCCGCGCTTACCCTTGTCCTTGCCGGCCAGGATAATCACTTCGTCATCGCGCTTGATCTTGGACATTACAGTTTCCTCTCCTCCTGGCCGAATCAGATTACTTCGGGAGCCAGAGAAATAATCTTCATAAACTTCTCGCCGCGCAGCTCACGAGTTACGGGGCCAAAAATACGGGTGCCGATCGGCGCCTGCTGGTTGTTCAGCAGTACGGCGGCGTTATCGTCGAACTTGATCAGCGAGCCATCGGGACGACGTACGCCCTTGCGCGTACGCACCACAACCGCCGTCATGACCTGGCCTTTCTTGACCTTGCCGCGCGGGATTGCTTCCTTCACCGTCACCTTGATGAGGTCACCGACGCGCGCATAGCGACGCTTGGAGCCACCCAGCACCTTGATGCACATCACCCGACGGGCACCGCTGTTGTCAGCGACTTCCAAATACGACTCTGTCTGAATCATCTCTTACTCCAAACTGCGGCGAGGCCGCAAATTACAGCGCTTAAACCTGCTGGGCGTTTTCCACTACTTCGAGCAACTTCCAGGTCTTGCTCTTGGAAATGGGCCGGGACTCGGTCACCTTCACGGTGTCACCAATACTGCAGACGTTGTTCTCGTCGTGCGCGTGGATCTTCGACGAACGGGTGATGTACTTGCCGTACACCGGGTGCTTGACCCGCCGCTCGATCAGGACCGTGATGGTCTTGTCCATTTTGTTGCTGACAACCTTGCCGGTTGCCGTCCGTATACGCTTTTCTGCACCAGACATGTTCAGTTACCCGCCTTTTCGTTCAGCACAGTCTTGACGCGTGCGATGTCGCGCTGGTTCTGCTGCAGCAGGTGTGTCTGCCCCAGCTGACCAGTGGACTTCTGCATGCGCAGCTTGAACTGCTCTTCACGCAGGGTGAGCAGCTGCTTGTTGAGGTCCTCGGGGGACTTGTCACGCAATTCGCTAGCTTTCATCACATCACCGACCGTTTAACAAATGTAGTGGCTACCGGAATCTTCGCGGCTGCCAGGGCAAACGCCTCGCGCGCAAGCTCCTCGGACACACCCTGCACTTCGTACAGAACCTTGCCCGGCTGAACCTGGGCCACCCAGTATTCAACGTTACCCTTACCCTTACCCTGACGTACTTCCAACGGCTTGCCGGTGATCGGCTTGTCGGGGAAGACCCGGATCCAGATTTTTCCGCCACGCTTGATGTGGCGGGTCATCGCACGACGAGCTGCCTCGATCTGGCGCGCAGTAATACGGCCGCGGCCAGTGGCCTTGAGGCCGAACTCGCCAAAGCTGACCTTGCTGCCGCGCTCTGCGAGGCCGCGGTTGCGGCCCTTCATCATCTTGCGGAATTTTGTACGCTTAGGTTGAAGCATCTGCGTAACCCTTAATTAGTTGCTGTCTTCTTGGCGCTGTCGGAATGGTTCTCCGTGCCAATCACTTCACCCTTGAAGATCCACACCTTGACGCCGATGATGCCGTACGTGGTAGATGCCTCGTAGGTCGCGTAGTCGATGTCTGCGCGCAGGGTGTGCAGCGGCACACGACCTTCGCGGTACCATTCGGTACGCGCAATTTCTGCACCGCCCAGACGACCACCGACCTGGATCTTGATACCCTCGGCACCCTGGCGCATCGCGTTCTGCACCACGCGCTTCATGGCGCGACGGAACATCACACGGCGCTCGAGCTGCTGCGCCACGTTCTGGGCAACCAGCTTCGCATCCAGGTCGGGCTTACGGATCTCTTCGATGTTGATGTGCACCGGCACACCCATCTTGTCTGCAAGTGTCTTGCGCAGGCCGTCAACATCCTCACCCTTCTTACCAATCACGATACCGGGACGGGCTGTGTGAATGGTGATGCGTGCGGTTTGCGCCGGGCGCTCAATAACGACGCGGCTCACGGAAGCGTGCTCCAGCGTCTTCTCGATGTACTTGCGCACCTCAAGATCGGTAATCAGCGTTTTCGCATAGTTTTTGCTATCCGCATACCAGATCGAGTTGTGATCCTTGACGATACCTAAACGTATGCCGACCGGATGTACTTTCTGACCCATGTGGTCTTCTCCTGAACTTAGCCTTGGCCGTCTGCAACTTTCACTGTGATATGACAGGAGCGCTTGAAAATGCGATCCGCGCGACCCTTGGCGCGAGGCCGCAGACGCTTCATGGTCATACCTTCGTCGACAAAGATGCTGGACACCTTGAGCTCATCCACATCCGCGCCTTCATTGTTCTCAGCATTGGCAATCGCAGAATCAAGAATCTTCTTGACGATGTGAGCTGCCTTTTTGGTGCTGAATTCGAGCAGGCTCAGCGCCTCCTCGACAGGCTTACCGCGCACCTGGTCTGCAACCAGGCGGGCCTTCTGGGCCGAGATCCGCGCACCTTTCAGTCTTGCTGCAACTTCCATTTTCCTAAACCTCGCTATAGACCAGCGCTTAGCGCTTCGCCTTCTTGTCCACAATGTGCCCTTTGAACGTACGCGTTACCGCAAACTCTCCAAGCTTGTGACCAACCATGTCTTCATTGATCAGGACCGGCACATGCTGACGGCCATTGTGGATGGCGATTGTCAGACCGACCATATCCGGCGATATCATGGAACGGCGCGACCAGGTCTTGATCGGGCGACGGTCGTTGCTTTCAATCGCTGCTTCAACTTTCTTCATCAAGTGAAGGTCGATAAAGGGACCTTTTTTCAGTGAACGCGGCACAGTGTCTTCCTCTAATCTCTCGGCTCTATCGACCGAACTTATTTCTTGCCACGACGGCGTACAATCAGGCCGTCAGTGCGCTTGTTCGAACGCGTCTTGTAGCCCTTGGTCGGCGTGCCCCACGGGCTCACCGGGTGACGGCCACCTGAGGTGCGGCCTTCGCCACCACCATGCGGGTGATCGACCGGGTTCATGGCCACACCGCGAACGGTCGGGCGCACACCACGCCAGCGCGAGGCACCGGCTTTACCCAGCTTGCGCAGGCTGTGCTCAGAGTTTGAGACCTCGCCGATCGTGGCGCGGCAGTCGGACAACACCTTGCGCATCTCGCCTGAGCGCAGACGCAGGGTTGCGTACTGACCCTCGCGGGCCACCAGCTGCACCGAAGCGCCAGCCGAGCGCGCGACCTGGGCACCCTTGCCGGGCTTCAGCTCCACTGCGTGGATCACCGAACCCACCGGAATATTGCGCAGGGGCAGGCAGTTGCCGGTCTTGATCGGGGCCGCCGAGCCGGACTGCAGGGTATCGCCAGCCTTCACACCCTTCGGAGCGATGATGTAGCGACGCTCGCCATCGGCGAACAGCAACAGGGCGATGCTTGCCGTACGGTTGGGGTCATACTCCAGGCGCTCGACCTTGGCCGGAATACCGTCCTTGGAGCGCTTGAAGTCGATGATCCGGTAGTGCTGCTTGTGACCACCGCCAACGTGGCGCACGGTGATGCGGCCATTGTTGTTACGGCCACCGCGGCGGCTCTGCTTTTCCAGCAGCGGAGCGTAGGGTGCACCCTTGTGCAGATCCTCGCTCACCACGCGAACGACGTGACGGCGTCCGGGCGATGTCGGTTTACTTGTTAAAACTGCCATCTCGCACCTACTCCTTATTCAGCCACGGCAAAGTCGATGTCCTGACCCTGCTCCAGACGAACATATGCCTTCTTCCAGGTTGGACGCGCGCTGAGGCCATACTTGTTACGCTTGACCTTGCCCTTGACCTTGAGGGTCTGGACCGCATCCACCTTTACCTTGAAAAGCTGCTCAACCGACTTCTTGATTTCGGCCTTGGTAGCATTCACGGCGACCTTGAATACATACTGGTTGTTGGCATCCGCCAGCACCGCCGCTTTCTCCGACACGTGCGGCGCTACCAGCACCTGGAAAATCCGCTCCTGGTTCATGCGAGCATCTCCTCAATCTTCTTCACTGCATCCACAGTGACCATCACCTTGTCGTAGGCGATCAGGCTGACCGGATCCACACCGTCCACATCACGCACATCAACCTTGTGCAGATTGCGCGCTGCCAGATACAGGTTTTCACCCAGCTCTGCCGTGACGATCAGCACGTTGTCCAGACCGTATTCACCCAGCTGCTTGACTAGCAGCTTGGTTTTGGGCGCCTCGAGATCCATGCTCTCGACCACAAGCAGGCGATCCTGACGGGCCAGTTCGGACATAATGGAGCGCATGGCCGCACGGTACATCTTGCGGTTCACTTTCTGGGAGTGATCCTGCGGGCGCGCCGCAAAGGTCACACCACCGGTGCGCCAGATCGGCGAGCGAATGGTGCCCGCGCGAGCGCGACCGGTACCCTTCTGACGCCAGGGCTTCTTGCCACCACCGCTGACATCGGAGCGCGTCTTCTGCGCACGTGTACCCTGGCGCGCACCGGCCAGATAGGCCGTCACCACCTGGTGCACCAGATCTTCGTTGTATTCGCGGGCAAAGGCGACATCAGACACTGAAACCGTGCCCGCTGCGGCGTTACCTGGCTTGACTACACTCAATTCCACGTTAGAGACCCCCTAACCTTAAGCCTTGACCGCGGGACGCACGATAACGTCTCCGCCGGGTGCACCGGGGACAGCGCCCTTGATGAGAAGCAGGTTGCGCTCCGCATCAACACGCACGATCTCCAGACCCTGGGTGGTCACCGTTTCCGCGCCCATGTGCCCGGACATTTTCTTGCCCTTGAACACACGACCCGGCGTCTGGCACTGGCCAATGGAGCCCGGGGCGCGATGCGACAGCGAGTTGCCGTGTGTCGCGTCCTGCATGGAGAAGTTCCAGCGCTTGATCACGCCCTGGAAGCCCTTACCCTTGGACTTGCCGGCCACGTCGACCTTCTGGCCGGCGGCAAAATGCGCCACCGTCAGCTCGGAACCCACTGCGGGGGCCTCAACGCCATCCGCCAGACGGAATTCCCAGAGACCGGTACCGGCTTCCACACCCGCCTTCGCGAAGTGGCCCGCTGCTGATTTACTCACTTTCGAGGCCTTGCGGCTGCCCGCTGTGACCTGGATCGCACGATAGCCATCGCTATCGAGTTCTTTGATCTGAGTAACGCGGTTTGGAGTGACCTCCACTACGGTTACTGGTATGGATGCGCCGTCCTCGGTAAAAACACGAGTCATACCGGACTTACGGCCGACTAAGCCAATAGTCATCTTGCTAACCTCTCAGTGTACGGGGCTTACCCTCTATGGCCGCCCCGCCTTGCTTTAAAGAACCGGGCGTTACACACCCGCAGGCCACCGGGCCTACGGGCAGGTCTTGCTACGAATTGTCGTTAACCAAGACTGATCTGTACTTCTACACCTGCTGCCAGGTCCAGTTTCATCAGGGCGTCTACTGTTTTTTCGGTAGGCTCCACGATGTCCAACAAACGCTTGTGGGTACGAATTTCGTACTGGTCACGAGCGTCCTTATTCACGTGCGGGGAAACCAGCACGGTATACTTCTCTTTGCGGGTCGGGAGCGGGATCGGCCCCCGCACCTGGGCGCCTGTGCGGCGCGCCGTTTCCACGATTTCCTGGGTAGACGTATCTATCAGGCGGTGGTCGAAAGCCTTGAGGCGAATGCGAATGCGTTGGTTCTGCACCAGACCTAACTCCAATCAATAAAAAACCAGGGGTCCGCAATGGAGCCCCCCGAAAAAGGAACGCGAATTCTAAAGAGCGCCCTACAGGCTGTCAAGCAGCGTACAGGATTATTTTGCCCGGGAAGGGCCGACTTCAGTCTGCACAATTCACACAATGCGCCGCCGTCGGCAATACCTGCAGGCGCGCCGCGCTGATGGGCTCCCCGCAACGCTCACAGCTACCGTAGGTACCGGCGTCCAGACGGGCGAGGGCGGCGCGGGTATCGGCAATCGACTGCCTGGTTTCCACGCCGATGGCATCCTCCACCTCGTCATTCTCCCGCTCCTGGGCCTGCTCCGCCCAGTCGCCGGAGTGGCTGCGCGTCACGTCGCGCTTGATGCTGGCCAGGCGTCGCTCCAGCTCGGCCAGGGTTGCGTTGAGCTGTGCGCGTACTTCGGCCGTGCTGTCTGAAGTCATGTCAAACCGCCGCGTTGAGCATGCAGTACAGCGCATCCTTGAGATGCAGCCGGCGCACCTTGGCCTGCTCTTCCGTGTGGGTCGCAACCGGCGTCACTTCATTCTCCATGTTTTCCACTTCCCGCGTCAGTTCGTGGTACTCATCGAACAGCTTGCGAAAGTGGGCATCGTTCATTTTCAGCTTGTGGATGCGCTCACGAAACTCCGGGAATTCGTGGACGAGGTCGTGGTGTTCTACTGACATGGGAACTCCTTGCTTATTTGAGGTGAAACCACCGGGTAGCGGCAGCTGCCGGCAGCGTACCAGCCTAGAACAGACACCCTGTGCGGCGCCATGATCCAGATCATGACAAGCGGGCCCCGGGTCGCGCCCCGTCATCTACGACCAGAGCTTGACGCCGGGCCGGCGAGCAGTGACGATGCATGGACATTCGTCACGGAGCAAAGCAGCCATGCGCAATGACAACGAAACCCATTCGGTCCTTATCGGATACCTGCTTTGGATTTTTGGCTTTATCGGCGCCCATCGCTTTTACTATGGGCGACAGATCACCGGGGTGATCTGGTTCTTCACTCTAGGGCTGCTGTTTATCGGCTGGATTATCGACCTGTTCCTGATCCCGGGGATGGCCCGTGACGCGGATCGCCGTTATGTGGAGGGCCCTACGGACTACAGTCTGGCGTGGATTCTGCTCACCTTCCTCGGCGTGTTCGGCGTGCACCGCTTCTATATGGGAAAGATTGTTACGGGACTCATCTACCTGTTGACCCTGGGCCTGCTGGGCCTCGGTGTCCTGTATGACTTTCTCACGCTGAACAGCCAGATATCCGAGAAAAACCTGCAACGCCAGTAACGAAAAAGCCCGGCACTGGGCCGGGCTTTTCGTCGTAGCCGCTACGCTTACTCGATGATCTTGGCGACGACGCCAGCACCCACGGTGCGGCCGCCTTCACGG